>DASYCL010000194.1:0-4531 GCA_036500245.1 Polyangiaceae bacterium
CAAGTTGCCCGCGAAGAGCCACGAGCCGACCTGCCTGTCCAGGATCACACGGCCTTCGACGCCGGCGATGAGCGGGCCGAGCGTGCCTTCGAGGTAGAGCGCACTGCCGATTGCGTCCGCGACCGGATCGGAAAGTTTGTACTTGAGGTCGAGCGAAAACGAATCGAATTCACTGTCGTTCAAGCGCGAAAGCTGGGTCGCGCCAGGAACGAGCACGTCTTCGGCGACGCTCGAGAAGTTCCAATAGAAGGCCCCCTCGAGGTTCTTCATGAGCCCGTAGTTGAACTCGATGCGTCCGTCGATGGCGTTATAGTAGTCCGCGCGACCGGCGCGGACGGTCGTCCAGGGCGCGAGCTCTGCGGTACCGGGGTTCAACACGGAAGACTCGTAGGTGAAACCGAAATGGCGTTCGCTCGCTCGCGCTGTTTTGGTCGCGAGCGCGAAAAAGAGCAGGCCGGACAGAAAGCAAAGCTTCGAATTCAAAACGCGCCGAGGAGTCGAGATTGAAATTGAAAGTCCATATCAATTAGCACAGTCTCTTGCTCGGTGGACATAGACGAATTAATTCCACTACTTAGATCGTTTCTTTGCGACGGTGGCCGGCATCCGCAGTCGCGGATTTTTGCGCCCGATCTCCTCGGCGTGAAACGCGGACGGACACTCGCCGTTCACGGGGCAAGCGGCGCAGGCCGGCTTCCGCGCGCTGCAGGTGCGCCGGCCGTGAAAGATCAACGTGTGCGAAAGCATGTCCCACTCGCTCTTTGGAAAGAGCGCCATCAGATCACCTTCGATTTCCGGTGGCTCGGTTTGACGCGTCCAGCCGAGGCGCTGGCTGATGCGTTGTACGTGCGTGTCGACCACGACGCCTTCGGGCGCTCCGAACGCGACGCCGAGCACGACATTCGCCGTCTTTCGTCCGACACCCGGCAAGAGCACGAGCTCGGCGAGCGTGCGCGGGACTTCGCCGCCGTAGTCGCTCAGCAATTTCTTCGCCAGCCCGACGATGTTTTTCGTCTTCTGCCGGTACATGCCGATTTTGTTCAGCGCCTTTTCGACGTCGTCCGGATCCGCGGCGGCGAGTGCTGTGGGTGTCGGCCAGCGCCGAAAGAGTTCCGGCGTGATCTTGTTCACCATCACGTCCGTGCTCTGCGCGGAGAGCACGGTGGCGAGGATCAGCTGAAACGCGCTCTGGTGATCGAGCTCGCAGTGAGCGTCCGGGTAACGTTCGCGGAGTTTGCGATAAGTCGGCAGCACGAGCGCTGGGGCCATCAACGGACCTTTGCGCGCGGTGGTTCTATCCTTGGCGCCGCTCTTCGACGCGCGCGCAGGTGCCAGCGCGGGGCGCGCCGCGCCGGAGCTTTTCGGCGATTTTTTCCGGGTTTCCGTCGAAATTTTGCCGGCTTTGCGCGCCGCGGCCGATTTCCGTGCCGGCTCAGCTTTCTTCTTCGCCGCCATTGTCCGAACCCTCGGGCTCGCTGGGTTCGGGCTCGTCGTTTTCCGCGGGAGCGACGCTTGGGCTCGCTCCGTCACGAGCGTCGTCCGTGTCGCCCTCTGCTTCACCGTCGAGTGCCGCGCCGCCTTGGCTCTCGCCGATCGGCTCGATCGCGACGACGCGCTCGTCTTCCTCGATACTCATCAGCTTCACGCCTTGCGCGTTGCGGCCCGTCTCGCGGATGCCTTCGATCGGCGTGCGGATGGTTTGCCCGCGATCGGTGATGATCATCACTTCGTCTTCGGGTTTGACCATCGCGATGCCGACGACCGGGCCGTTGCGATCGCTGCAATCGATCAAAATGATGCCCTTGCCGCCGCGATTTTGGATCCTAAATTCCTCGATCGGCGTGCGCTTGCCGTAGCCGCGTTCGCACACGGCAAGCACGAACTTGCGCTCTGACTCCGTACGCGCGAGCCCCACGACTTCGTCGCCCTGTTCGAGCTCGATCGCCTTGACGCCCGCGGTGTTGCGCCCCATCGCGCGCACTTGCTGCTCGTCGAAGCGGATACTCTGCCCGAGCTTCGTGGCCACGAAGAACTCGGCGTTGCCGTCGGTGACGATCGCGGTGAACAGCTGATCGTCGTCCGCGATTTTCACGCCGATGATGCCCTTTTCTCGGTAATTCTCGTATTCCAGGATCTCGGTCTTTTTGATCTGGCCGCCCTTGGTGATCGTGGTCACGAACGGGCCGGCTTCGATCGCCTTCACCGGCGTGATGGCGGCGATGCGCTCGTCCGCTTCGAGCTCGATGAAGTTGATGATCGCGCGGCCCTTCGCGTTGCGCGCGGCCTGCGGGATCTCATAGACCTTCTTCACGTAGACTTTGCCGCGGTTCGAGAAGAAGAAAACGAGGCTGTGCGTGGACGCGATGAACAACTGATTCAAAAAGTCGTCATCCCGGGCCTCCATGCCCTTGTTGCCTTTGCCGCCGCGCTTCTGCGCCTTGTAGGTGGAGACGGGCGTGCGCTTGATGTAGCCCGAGTGCGAAATCGTGACGACCATGTCCTCTTCTTGGATCAGGTCTTCGATCTGGATCTCGGCTTCGTTGTCGACGATTTCGGTGCGACGTTTCTGGCCGTGTTTCTCTTTGACCTCTTCGAGCTCCTTGATGATCACGTCCATCAAGAGCTGCTCCTCGGCCAAGATGGCGCGGAGCCGCGCGATCTCGTTCGAGAGCTCGCCGTACTCGCTCGCGAGTTTGTCTTGTTCGAGACCGGTGAGGCGCGCGAGGCGCATGTCCAAGATCGCCTTGGCTTGCCGCTCACTGAGCCGATAGTCCGTGATTTTGGCTGCGGCCTCGATTTCCGGCTCGGGCCGGCCCGCGCGGCGTACGAAGGCTTCGAGACCTTTGAGCGGCAAGGCCATCAATCGCCTTTGCGCTTCATCGGGATCCGGTGACTCGCGGATCGTCTTGATCACCAGATCGACCTCGGTGATCGTCATGCCGAGGCCTTCAACGATCTCGCGTTGTGCCTCGGCCTTGGTTAGTTCGAAGCGCGTGCGGCGGCTGATCACTTCGCGCCGATGCTCCACGAAGCGCTCGAGCGTTTGCTTCAAGTCGAGCACTTCGGGTCGCGAGTCGACGATCGAAAGATTGATGATGCCGAACGAAGCTTGCATGTCCGTCAAGCGGTAGAGCTGGTTGAGCACGACCTGCGGGAACACGTCCTTCTTGAGCTCGAGCACGAGCCGCATGCCGTCGCGATCGCTCTCGTCGCGCGCTTCCTTGATGCCCTCGATGCGCTTGTCGCGCATCAGTTCGCCGATCTTGGCGTGCAGGCGCGCCTTGTTCACCTGATACGGGAGCTCAGTCACCACGAGTTGCTCGCGGTCGTTCGAGCCTTGCACCTTCTCGACCTCGGTGCGCGCGCGCATCATGATCGATCCGCGCCCGGTCTTGTAGGCTTGATAGATGCCGGCGCGGCCGTAGATCATACCGGCGGTCGGGAAATCCGGGCCTTTCACGTCGAGCATCAGATCTTCGACCGTGCTCGCCGGCTCGCGGATCAAGCGGATCGTTGCTTCGATCACTTCGATCAGATTGTGCGGCGGAATATTGGTCGCCATGCCAACGGCGATGCCGCCCGAGCCGTTCACGAGCAGATTCGGAAAGCGCGCGGGGAGCACCGTCGGCTCTTCACCGGATTCGTCGAACGTCGGCGAAAAATCGATCGTTTCTTTCTCGATGTCCGCGAGTAGCTCCATCGAGATGCGCGCGAGCCGGCATTCGGTGTAGCGGTACGCCGCTGCGGGATCGCCATCGACCGAGCCGAAGTTCCCTTGTCCGTCGATCAACATGTGGCGCATGGAGAAATCCTGCGCCATGCGCACGAGCGCGTCGTACACGCTCGCGTCGCCGTGCGGGTGGTAGTTGCCGAGCACTTGCCCGACGACTTTCGCGCACTTGCTATACGAACCACCCGGCGTCAGATTCAAATCGCGCATCGCGTACAAAATGCGACGGTGTACCGGCTTCAAACCATCGCGCACATCGGGGATTGCGCGCCCGATGATCACGCTCATCGCATAGTCGAGATACGAAGTTCGCATCTCGTCTTGGATGCTGATCGGATGCTCGGAAGGATTCGTCGGTTCGTTTTCCACTGCCCCCGAAGTAGCCCGGGAACGACCCCGGTACAAGCTTCGGAGCGAGTCGAAAACTCAGCGAAATGATGAGCTATTTCAGCGCTTTGTGAAGCCTGAAAGCGCAGCACTTCGTCTGCGCGGGATTCCATTTGCGCGTCAGGTTCCGGTCGCGGTCGTTTACAAGGATTCTAAGCTCGGTGAACTGCGCGTCGGCGTGCTCGTCGATGAAAAACTCGTGATCGAGCTCAAAGCCACGGACGCGCTCGCCGCGGTTCACACCGCACAATTGCTTTCGTATCTGAAGGCCACGCGACTCGGCCTGGGGCTACTCATCAACCTCAACGTCGCCACCCTCCGCGAAGGCATCAAACGCGTCGTACTGAGCCGCTCACCCTCGACCGCACCCTCACAAAAAAGACTTTTCCTCGCCGACCCTCGATGCGACGCGCG
>DASYCL010000195.1:0-4851 GCA_036500245.1 Polyangiaceae bacterium
GCAAGCTTGAGTGTCGTAGCGGGCTTCTTGTCGCTCGCCGCGGGCGCGGTGGGAGCGCTGCCAGTCGAAGGTTCTGCGTCCGCTTTTTTGTCGCAGGCGACGAGCCCGGGCGCCAGCGCCGCGGCAAAGCAAACGACGGCACAACGCAACGAAAGACGGGGGGACAAAGCGTTCATCGGAACTCCTCGGGGCTGTGATTGAGCGAGAAGACAGACGTAGCCATCGAGTCGTCGACCCGCGCCCGCTCCTCGACGGTTCGCCTCATGATATGCCCGATAGCACCGAGCGGTCGGGGCTGTTTATTGTTTACGCTTCTCGTAAACGGTCGCACTCGCCTCAGCTAGAAATCGCTCCCGTCGACCCTTTCCAAGCTCACGCCTGCCCTCAGCAACCCCCGCCGTCGATTTTGGAGTTTGCACGAAACTGCGCGGAATCGCGGGCCGATCGATTGGGCAAAGGCGCTGCGCGCGCCGGTAGCAGCGAGCCATTTCAGCCATGACCAAGCCCGTTTCCCCTCCCCGCGTTCTCTCGCCGCCTACCCAAGCCGCAGCAGTGCCCGGGCATCACCCGCACTGGGCAGACGACTACAAACGGATCTTGCCGCAGGCGTTGGCTTTGGATCCAAAGGAGCTCGTGCCGCTGAACGTCAATTTGATGGACGTGGTGGCGTTGGTGTTGGGGAAGCTGCCGCAGATCATCCCGTTTCGCGAACAGGCGGCGGCCGAGTTGCCGAACTTCAAGCTGGAGAGCTTCGATGAGCTCGGCGCGTATGCGCACGCCGCCGGCTATGCCCACGCGCTGTGGTGCGGCACTTCGGAGCCGCTTTCGAAGTTCGGGGCCTGGCTCGACGAGGGCACGAAGCTGCGCGCTCTGCTGCTCGCGGACATCGCCGCGCTGCGTTTGCACGGGCTCATCCCCGCCGACTCGGTCGGGCACTTCGATGCGCGCGTGGGCTTCCGGAAGCTCGGTTTCGATCTGATGACACTCGCTTTACTCCTGCGCCAACACTGGCCGACCATCGAACACAAGATCCCGCTCGCGCTGGCCGATCTCGATCGCGCTTGCGAGCTCAGCGAGCGAATCATCGGCGCGGTGAGCATACGTAAAGAGGCCCCGAAAGTACGCGCCGCAGCCGCCGAGCAACGGCTACGGAACTTCACACTGCTCGTGCGCGCATACGAAGACGTGCGACGTGCGATCGCTTTCCTTCAGCCGAAGAAGGGCGAGCTGGAGCAGATTGCTCCTTCGCTTTACACCGAGCGCAAGCGCAAGCGTCGTAAGCCGAAGGCGTCCGTGGAGACGCCGCCTACCGAGGTCACGGCTCATTTTGAGCCGCTGGCGAGCGCGGAGTCGCACGCGCTGACGTTCGCGTCAACTCCACGATTACTCCAGACGAGTTCGACGCAAGCGCCGTTCACGACTCACCCGATCTTGCCGGCTACCGGAGACCCTAGCTACGGAAGTACGGATACGGAGCGAATGGTGCAGTAGCTGGCGCCGCTCGAAGTGAGCCATTGCATCGTTGGGAACCTATGCGAAACACGCAACCTCGCTGCACCGCTGGCCGCTGCGCTACTTTGTCTGGCGGCATTCGCTTTTGAATGCCGCAGCTCGATCGGGCGCAAGTCTCACGGGCAGGTCGAAACCACCGCGGTCGGCGCTGGGACGTTCGTCGGCGGCGTTGCGAAGGGCGAGTCGCAGAAGTCGAATAGGTCGAGCAAGGCGTCGGAGTTTGCGTCGCGGGCGGTGAGCGCGGGGAGGTCGAATAAGGCTTCGATCAGGCGCAGGATGCTGGTCTGGCTATGCACCTGATGCGAGACGTAGCCCGCGCGCGCATGCGCTGAGATGACGATCAGTGGGATGCGGAAGCCGAGCCGATCGAAATGCGTTTGTGAAGGCGCGGCGACACACGCCGAAGGCGGAGGGACGTGGTCATAGAAGCCGCCGCTCTCGTCATAGGTGAATACGATCGCAAGCCCGCCCCAGAGTGGGCTCGTAAAGGCTTCTGCCAGGAGAGTGGCGACGAAGCGCTCGCCCTGATCGATGCCGTCGAATCCAGGATGCTCGTCGTGGGTGTCCTCTCCACTATCGATGAAGACCACGGGTTCGAGTTGTCCGCTGGCTAGTGCGCCGGCGAATTCGGCGTAGGGTTTCACTTGGTGTGGCACGGTTTTCCAACCGAGATCGGTTTGCAGCACGGGCGTCGCGCCGTTGCTGTAGTCCGCCCACGCGACGTGCGCCGCATTCAATTCGTCGAAGACCGTCGGAGCCGAGAAGCCGAGCTCGCCCGTTTCTTCGATGCCGTCACTCGTGCCCGCAAAGAGGTAGTCGCGATTGGGCCAAGTTGGAGCAAGCGCGCTGCCGAAATGGCGATCGCTGGATGCGAACGTGGTGGCTGCCCACGTGAAGAATGGGTGGTCGGCGTCGTCGTAGTAGCCCATGGCCGTGCGGCCCACGGTGCGCGCGAAGCCGTCCATGCGACCGTAGTCGTATTCATCGTGCATCGCGGCGAAGGTGTGTTCCACATCGGCCGTGCACAGGTTGGTTTCGTGGAAGGAGCTGATGGGCTCGGGGTCGCCGGGATTGCTGCTTCCGGCGGGCAAGCCTTCGAGCCCATGCCCGGTCACGCCGAAGATGTTGTCGAACGAGTGGTTCTCATGGACGACCACGATGATGTGCGCGATGGCCTTCCGCGCCATTTCGACGTCGCCGAGCGTGTCGACGACTCGGGCTCCCGCGCGGAAGTTACAGGCGGCGCGCGCCCTCGCGGTCGCGTCGATGTACCCGCACGCGCTGGTTCCGTCCGACAGCGTGCCGACTCCCGGAAACGGCGTGCTGGGATCCTCCGTCGTTTTGCCACCGCAAGCCGCTAGCCACGCGCTGAGTGCGATCGCACTCAGGCTGGCCGGTGCACGACGAAACGCCATTTCCGGCCACTATAGCGCGCCGCTCGTTCGCGGCGCGCTTCGTGGGTTTTCGCCTCAGTGCGGGATCGACGAGGTGCAAGTCGCGCTGCAACCGGGCGTGCCGTCGCAATCCTCGAAGGCGGATTGCACGCGGCCATCACCGCAGTACGGCGCTTTGGTGCACACGCTGGTGCACACGGTCGTGCCGTAGGCAGTGGCGAGCGCAACGTTCTTCGCGCCTTGGTCGCATTGCTCGTTGCCGTTGAGGGTCCCGTCACCGCAGTACGGCGCGAAGGTGCAGTCCGGATTGCAGGTGCCGTAGGCGCCGTTGTTCACGCCGTCGTCGCAGTCTTCGCCGGATTCCTTGATGCCGTTGCCGCAGCGGAAGCGGCAGTGTGAATCGCACTTGTCCGTCGGTTGGCCGTTGGCCGTGCCGTCATCGCACTGTTCGCCCTTGTCGAGCGTGCCGTTGCCGCACGACGCGAGCGGAACGTAGCCGCTGCAGTCCGGTAAGCACGAGCCGGGCAAGCCGCTGTTGACGCCGTCGTCGCACTTTTCGCCGAACGCGGCTTGTACCGCTTTGTCGCCGCAGTACGGCGCGGGCAAACAGCGATTGGTGCATTCGAGCTTGCCGTAAGCGGTCGAGCTGTTGTCGGCGCCATTGTCGCAAGTCTCGGGCGGATTCGTGACGATGCCGTCGCCGCAGTAGTTCGCCGTCTTGCAGCCCGGCGCGCAGGTGCCGTACGTCCCGTCGTTCTTGCCGTCGTCACAGTCTTCGCCGGGATCTTGGAAGCCGTCGCCGCAGAACGGGCCCACGGTGCAATCCGCTTTGCAGCCGTTGTACGCGCCGGTGTTGGCGGCCGCGCCGAGATCGCACTGCTCGCCCGGATCGACCTTGGCGTTGCCGCACTTGAGCGTGCAGTCGAGCTGGCACGGGCTGCCAGGGCTGCCGTTGTTGGCGCCGTCGTCGCATTGCTCGAGCGGGTCGAGCGTGCCGTCGCCACAACGCGGACCGAGCTTGCAGCCCACGAGGCAGAAGCCGTAGCCCGCGCCGTTGCTACTGCCGTCGTCGCACTGTTCGCCGTTCGAGGTCACGCCGTCGCCGCAGTACGGCGCGATCTGGCAATTTGCCGCGCATTGCGGCGTGTTATTGCCGTAGACCGCGGAGTTGACGCCGTTATCGCATGCCTCTGGCGGGGTCGTCACTTTGTTGTCGCCGCAGTACGGGCCACGCGCTTTGCAGCCCGGCATGCAGCCGCCGTAACTGCCGTCGTTCACGCCGTCATCGCAGACTTCGTCGCCTGCGACGATGTTGTCGCCGCAATGAGTGATGCACGTCGAATTGTCGTGCTCGAAGCCGTTCAAAGTCAGCTGGTAGTTCGAGCCGCTCGTGTGGCGTTCGGCTTGGAACAGCGCGATCTCGTACATGCCGCCGACGGTCAACCCGAGATTCGTCGCCACGGCCGGAGTGAGCGTGATATCGCCTTCGTCTTGCGGGTGCAGCCCGCCGATGTCGACTGCGAGCTTGTTGTTGATGAACACCCACACGTCGTCGTCGCCGAAGAACTTCAGCACTTCACCGCCCTGGTAGGTGAACTGATAGCGCAGCTCGCTATTGAAGCTGAAGTTGTGGCTGTTCGTCGTCTGAATCGAATTGCCGCTCGCATCGACCCAGCCCAAGTTGTCGATCGGGAAGAATGACGTCGTACTGTAGAAGTACGAGCCGTCCGCCTGGTGCGCGAGCGGCAGCACCGTGGGGTTGTTCGACTTGTCGAGGTAAACGAGCTTCTCGTACGGGTTTGCGACGCAGGGCGGCGTGCGGCAATCCTGCTCGTGCCACCACCAGTAAAACATCTGAGCGCTCGTCAGCTGCTGGCTCGCCGTGTAGCCAGGCTTGCCGTCAGGCGCGGTGCCGGTTTGACCAATGGTGTTGGCGAACACGGGC
>DASYCL010000196.1:0-5704 GCA_036500245.1 Polyangiaceae bacterium
GCGCAGTGGGGCAAGCACCCGCGCGGTCGCACCACTTACGGTCATTCTTTGGTGGTCGATCCCTGGGGCACAATCATCGCCGAAGCGTCCGACCAAATCGGCGTAGTGAGTGCCACCTTGGATCTGAACTACCTCGACCAAGTCCGCGCTGCGGTGCCGTGCTTGAACCATCGAAGAATTTGAGATTCACCGCCAAAGCGCCAAATATCGCCCGAGATCCCCAAAATTTTTGGGGTGCGCCGTGCACGGCGCTGCTCCGAAACCAAAAAACTTGGCGTCCTCCGATTCCCTTGGCGTCTTGGCGGTGAAATCTCGGAAGCCGCGGCGCGCCGCCGAAGGCAGTGACGGCGCGCGACGTGACGCGTGACCATCAAAAATAAAACTAAAGATGCCGTTTTGCGATTTCGGTCCAGGTGCCGCTCGGTTCGAGCGAGATGTAGTTTTTCCAGAACGGACGCGCTTTGCCGGTTTCGCCGATCTGTTCGTAGGCCATCGCTAGGTTGAAATACGCGTCCGCGAATTTCGGATCGGCTTCGATCGCGCCGTGGAAGAGCGGCACACTCTGCTCGGGTTGGCCGCGCTCGAGCATTACGTAGCCCAAATTGTATTGGGCTTCGGGTTGGCGCGCGTCGATTTCGAGCGCTTTTTTGTAGAGCAGCTCGGCCGCGTCGGCGTCGTGGCGGCGGAAGCGGATGTTGCCGAGATTGGTGTAGGCGATGGCGAGCCAAGGATCGAGCGAGATGGCTTCGCGGTAGAGCAGCTCCGCGTCGTCCATCGAAAGCGGATCTTCGTCGAGTTGGCTCGCGCGCAGATAGAGCTCGTACGCGGTGCGCGCGCGCTCGCGACCGGCGGAAGGGCGGAGCACGCGCACGACGTCGTCGCGCAGCGATTTGACTTCGAAGTCGAGCACCATCTGACCGGTGAGCGGTTCGAAGGCGCCGTCCATCGTGTGCACGACTACGCGCTGCCCGTCCGAAACGATGCGTAACTCTTGGAGCGGGCGCGTCACTTTCGGCAGCGAGCGCTTGAGCGCGCCGACCGCGCGCGTGACGTCGCGCAAACGCACACGCTGCTCGAGCAGCGATTGCGCCGTGCGGAGCGCGATCAAATCCGAAAACGAATACGCGCGGCGACCGCGGCGGCGGCCCGTCGGTGACACGACGCCCGCGCGATCGAACGTGCGCAGCCGCGCGGGCGAGATGCCGAGCAGTCGCGCAATCTCGCCGCTGGTGAACAGATCCGTGAGCGGCTCACGGCCCGTGCTCGACTCGGCGATTGGCAGAGCTGCGCGATCATCGCGTTTCTGCACACGACCACCACCTGGCCCGAAGACCACGTGAATAATCTTTTCGTCGCGTTGTCTCTTGCGACCCATTTCTCTGGCCAGTTCCCGCTACTCCGATAAAGGGACGACCTTCTAATTCTTCCGCGCAGCGCTTCGTGTCAAGTCTTCGTGGAGAGATTGACTATGCACGCGAGAATGCGCGGCCGTTCGCGATGCAATCGCTACCCCTTTCACGCACGCGCGCGCTGTGCGAGGCGCGCGCTCGTGGGAAATCATGACGATGAATTCCATCTTGACGACGCTAGCTCGGTGATCCGCGCGACGGCCGCATCGTGCGACGGCGCGCGCATGAACGGGTCGCAATCTGACTCGCGCGCGTCACACGCGCTCGATTCCGTGTTCACGACGCGCGCGTCGATCGCTTGGGCGATGTCGCGTCGGTCTTGCGCAGCGGACCGGGTCGCTCGCTGTTCTTGAACACGCGCGCTTCGACTTCGACGTCGACGCGAATGCCGCGTGCGTCCTTCCTCACGAACAGTTCCGCGCGCACGCGTCCGATCGGCGCGCCCGAACGCACCTGCGCTTCGAGGCACGCGATGCGAATCGCGCGCAGGCGAGCGTGCGGATCGCTCGCGACGAGCCGCGCGATATCGGCCGCTCGCTCCTTCGGCACGAAGCCACCGTGCGTCACGAACGGCAAGAGCACGCTGGTCGACCCGTAGTAGGTCGCGCCGTCGGGCTCGCTGCGCGTTGCCCCCTCGCTCATCACGTCCGCCGCTTCGAACAACTCGCGCAAGCGGTAGTCGGTCGACTGCCAGAGCTCGAGCTGACGACTCGTGCCGAGCGCGAGGGCGCCGGTCTTCGCCGGACCCGGGCCTTTGAGTTTGCGCGTCATCGCTCGAGCTCTCGCGCGCCGAAACGGTCAGCCTCCAGCAAATGAGGCTGTTTTGCGCGCAATTTCTGCGCGCTGACGTTCGACGGGTGCACGGCGCGATCGTATGTCGCCCGCCAAATTAACGCGAAGTTCGTCGCAGTTTTCCGCTTCAAGCGCTGGCCTCTTACTGAACTATGGGCTCCGCGGGCGAATTCCGCCGCCATCGATGCAGCGCGTTAGCGGCTTCGACGCGACCCCGCGCGCTTGGCGAAGCTTCACGGAACTTGGCCGTGCCGCGTAGCAAAGGCAAAAATCTCCCAGAAACTCGGGCAAAAATGCCAAAAGCAAGGACTAGGCGATGAAGAGCAATGCTAAGCACGGTTACGGCGGACAAGAGCGACGCGTGCATCGCATGTACGTAACGCGCAATACTGAGTACCACTTTCGCGGCGAGACCTGCGTCGCCGTGCGCGATCTCCGGAGCGGACGCTTCCTTCAGTCTCATCTCGCCGTGAAGCGCTCCCTTTCGGGTGGCGTGAAGTACCAGGCGAACGGCACCGCAGTTCCGTCCTGTGCTCCGCCGCAAGTCGGCGAAGCGCTCTACTTCGGCGATGACGGTCGGGAGCTCGTGACCAGCATCTGCTCGAGCATCGAACGACCCGAGCGGCGCCTGGTCGAAGCGTACCCATCGTTTTAGGCGCGGGCCTCGCTCAACCGATGGCTGGCTGACAATCAACGCGAGTTGTTGAACCAGTTGGGCTGTTTTTTCGTAGTTTGCGCGTAAACGGCTGCCCTTCCGAAGTCGAGTTCGCGCCAGACTGCGAATCAGGGTTCGCGGTACCCACTCGTGAATGGCAGTAATTGCCGTGTTTTCTTAGGATCTACACGTCGCGCGCGCCCGGCATCATTCTTGGATGTGGGCTGCGCCCGAGATCGGCAGTGTCCACATTGACGACCGGCGGAATTTCAATAATGGCGCAATCGTCCCCCATCACCTCAACCTCTCCCAAAACTGACCCGCGTGCCGTGGAAATTCTCGCGAAAAATATCTATCGCGAGTTTCGCGCAAGCGGCTTTTCCGAGCGTGACGTGCTCTCACTCGCGGGTGAATTGCTTTCACTCGTGACCCGCGATGTGAAGAACGAAAACACGCGCTGAGTCGCAGCTCGCTTCCGGCCCGACAGGCCCGCGCCGTTCGCTCGGCAGCGGGCCTTTTTCTTTTCCGGGGTTCCGTCCAGCCGATGCCGGAACCGGTTCGCCCGCGCGCCGTGGGCGCTGGGCCGTGGGCGCGGGACCGTAGAAGGACGTCGAAGATCGCCGCCTTTCACCTTTGAAAGGCGCGCGTTTCACCGTTCAGGAATCCAATTTTTGGCCGACGTCCCCGTGTTTCAAGCGATTGTGCATGATAGCCTGAGGGCTCGCGCCCAGTCCTCGGAGAACAACGTTTCCAAGTGATCGCACCGACGTCGTCCGCCAAAGCCCCGATGTTTGCCATCATCGTCCATGAGAAGGGCGGAGCCGAGCGGCGCGAGGTATTCGACGCGACCGAGCTGAGTGTAGGCCGGGTGCAGGGGAACGAGCTGATGTTGCCAAAAGGCAACGTTTCAAAGCGCCACGCGCGGCTCCTGTACCGCGACGGCCGCTTCATCGTCACCGATCTCAACAGCACGAACGGCACCTACGTCAATCGACGCAAGATCACCCAAGCCACAATCGTGCGCGAAGGGGATCGCATTTACATCGGCGACTTCGTGCTGCGGATCGAGATGAGCGGCAGCGACCCGCTTTCGGCCGAAGAGGTTCGCACCGGTCAATCTCCAGCAGTGCGTTCTTCGCCGAGCCTCTCGGATGGGATTTCGAACGTATCGGCGCGCCCATCGGATCCGGATGGCGACGATTTCACGCACGCTCCCGGCCCGCTCAAGGTGCAGCCTGGTCCGTCGAGCCCGGTCTCTTCCGATAGCCCAGCGCGGCTCGATCTCCCGCATGAAGCGACCGGCACGCACAGCGTCGGTCGCACGACGCAAGACGACCGCCCAGATCTCGAGCCGGCCTCGGTGCGAGACATCGTGCGAAGTTTGGTCGACCGTGTCGCGGAGCGACTAGGGGATGTGGATCTGTGGGCTCCGGTGCCGCCGTCGCTCGGCGAACGCATGGACGGCCTGCTCCAGCTGGTTTGGACCGAGCTCGGCGAACTACACGAAGTACCGAGCAGCGTGCCGGCGGACCGCGCCATCGAACTTGCGCGCTGCGAGCTCTGCGAGCATGGGCCGCTCACGGAATTAATCGCGGATCCGAGCGTGTCTGAAATCGGCGCCACGCGCTTCGATCACGTGCTCGCGGTTCGGAACGGCAAAAATTCGTTCGAATCCGGATTTTCTTCGGATCTGTCGCTGCGCTGGGCGATCTCGCGGCTCTGCGCCGAAGCTCAGCTGCCACTCAGCGAGAGCGAGCGCGAAGGCGTAGTCGAGCGGCGTGTGCTGAGTGGAGTGCATTTGTCGGCCGTGCTCGGGCCGATCGCCGCGAGTGGCGCGTGCGTCGCGATTCGCAAGGCGCGGCGCATGAACGTCACGCTCGAAGATCTGGTGCGCCGCGGCGCGATCTCGCGCGCGATGGCGACGTTCCTGCAGCAATGCTTGGCTGCGCGCGTCAACGTGCTCATCACCGGTCCGCGCGACGGCGGCGTCGAAGCGCTGCTCGCCGCGCTCGCGCAATCGACCGCGGAGGCACCATCGGTGTTCATCGGTGAGCGCGAACCGAGCGGCCCGGACGCCAATTTCCTGATCACGGGCGTGGACGCGGACTCGACGTCGGGTGCGCTGCACGTCGCATCGTCGCTCCCGGGCTCGCGCATCGTCGCCGAGCTTTTCAGCGGCGAGCTGTGCGCGAAAATCGTCGAAACCATCGCGGACGGCGCGGACGGCGTGGTCGCCGCGCGCTACGCGCCGAGCCTGCGCCGCGCGCTGACCCGCTTGCCCGGCGTCGTCGCCGCCGAGCGTCCGCAAATCCGCATCGCGGCAGCACGCGAGCTGGTGATGAACGCATTCGAGATCGTGGTCGAAGTCGCGCGTCTGCGTGACGAGCGTCACCGCGTGCTGCGCATCGCCGAAATCGTCAACTCGACGAGCGACGAGATCCAAACGCAGGACATCTTCACCTTCGTCATGGATCGCACGGCCGCGGGCGGCGCAATCGAAGGCGTATTTTCAGCGAGCGGCGTCGTGCCGCAAGTGGTCGACACGCTGCGCACGCGCGGGACTGCCGTCGAAAGCTCGATCTTTAGTAGGCCGCCGTCGCGCTAGCGAGTGCCGGCTCCGAGCCGCTCGCGTGAAACCTCGAGCGTTGGTTCCTGCTTATATTTTGCGGCCGTGGGCGCGAATCAGCGCTTGGCCACTCGCGCGTTGAGCGACGCGACGGGCGCCTTGTATGTCTCGCGTGGTGAGGCAAGGGGCGGTGAAGGCAGCCTCTGGAAGCGGCGGGGTTGAGTGCGGGGCCGGGTTGAAGGAAAAACAGACTATGCCGCGGCAGCCCGAAGGCGCCCAGGT
>DASYCL010000197.1:0-4021 GCA_036500245.1 Polyangiaceae bacterium
CTCGCGCTCGGGCGTATAGGGCTCGCTGTTTCCACTTCGCCCGCGACCGCGTCGATCGATCACGTAGGGATTGCGCTCAGCGGCAAAGAGCGGAATCACCGCGAACCAGCGCTCGCGCGCGAACATCGCGCCCGACACGATCACGAGCGGCCGCCCGCTGGCGTAACTCTCCGCGCTGATTTTCGTGCCGTCCGGCGCGTGAACGACGAGCTCGGCCATGACTGGGCAATATACGACTGTTTCAGCGCAGATTGCGCGTGGTTTTTGCCGACGTTGCCGCTCGCCAAGGCGAAGCCCATGCTTGGCCTCCGCCGCATGTCCGATTCGCCCGCGCTGTCGTCCTTTCAGTTTCAACCCGCGGTCGAGCGCTGGTTCCACGAACGCCTGGGCGCGCCGACTCCGCCGCAGCGCGAAGCTTGGCCCGCGATTCGCAGCGGCAAGCACACGCTAGTCGCCGCGCCGACCGGATCGGGCAAGACCCTGGCCGCGTTTCTCTCCGCAATTGATGACTTGCTCGCGCGCGGCTCCGAGCTCGAAACCGGCACGCACGTGCTTTACATCTCGCCGCTCAAAGCACTCGCGAGCGACATTCAAAAAAATCTCTCCGTGCCGCTCGCCGAGATCCGCGCGCTCGATGCGAATTTGCCGAACGTGCGCGTCGAGGTGCGCACTGGCGACACCAGTCAAAAGACGCGCGCCGCGATGACCAAGCGCCCGCCGCACATCCTCGTGACCACGCCGGAGTCCGCCTACATTTTGCTCACGAGCGAGGGCGGGCGGCGCATGCTCAAGAGCGTACGCACCGTGATCGTCGACGAGATCCACGCGCTGGCGCGCGACAAACGCGGCTCCCACCTCTCACTTTCGCTCGAGCGACTCGACGCGCTGACCGGTCGCGAAGTGCAACGCATCGGCCTTTCCGCGACGCAAAAGCCGCTCGAAGCGGTGGCGCGCTTTTTGGTCGGCGTCGATCGAGAGTGCACGTTGGTCGACGCGGGCCACTTGCGCAACATCGATCTCGCGATCGAAGTGCCGCCTTCGCCGCTCAGCGCGGTCTGCTCGCACGAAGTTTGGGAAGAGATCGACGCGCGGATGGCCGAGCTCGTGCGCGAGCACCGCACCACGCTCGTGTTCGTGAACACCAGAAAAATGGCCGAACGCGTTGCTGCGCGCCTTGGCAACCTGCTCGGCGCGGACGTTGTCGCCTGTCATCATGGAAGCCTCGCCGCCGAGCGAAGACACAGCGCCGAGCAACGCTTGAAAGCCGGCGCACTGAAGGTACTGGTCGCGACCGCGTCGCTCGAGCTCGGCATCGACATCGGTGACGTCGATTTGGTGATTCAGCTCGGCGCTTCGCGCTCGATCGCGACCCTGCTTCAGCGCGTCGGGCGCGCCGGCCACGGTGTGCACCGCACGCCGAAAGGTCGCATCTTCCCGCTCACGCTCGACGAACTCGTCGAAGCCGCGGCGCTCGTGCGCTGCATCCGCGGCGGAGTGCTCGATCGCACGCCGCAGCCTGGTCGTCCGCTCGACATCTTGGCGCAGCAGATCGTGGCTGCATGCGTCGCGGAGGAGTGGGACGAAGAAGCGCTATTTCGCATGCTGCGGCGCGCGTGGCCGTATCGCGAGCTCGAGCGGCGCGAGTTCGACGAAGTCGTGAACGTGCACGCGCAAGGACGCTGGGCGCTGTTGCATCGCGACGGCGTCGGCAAACGCCTGCTGGCGACGCGCCGCGCGCGCATCACCGCGATCGCTTCTGGCGGCGCGATCGGCGATAACACCGATTACCAAGTCATCCTCGATCCCGAAAACACGCTCGTCGGCACGTTGAACGAAGATTTCGCGATCGAATCGAACGGCGGCGATATCTTCCAACTCGGCACCGCGTCGTGGCGCATCCTGCGCGTGAGCGGCGGAGTCGTGCGCGTCGCGGATGCGAAAGGCGCACCGCCGACGATTCCGTTTTGGCTCGGCGAAGCGCCCGCGCGCACGGCCGAGCTGTCCGACGAAATCTCGCGCTTGCGCGAAGAAGCGGCGCTGGAAAGCTCGCGCGTCTGCGCAGAGATCGGCGAAGCTGCTGCCGTTCAACTCACGGAGTACGCAGTGTCCGGCGCGAAGTCGCTCGGCTGCGTGCCCACGCAGCGGCGCGTGGTGCTCGAGCGTTTCTTCGACGAGAGCGGCGGCATGCAGCTCGTCTTGCACGCGCCGTTCGGCGGCAGGATCAACCGCGCTTGGGGGCTCGCGCTGCGCAAACGGTTTTGTCGCGGTTTCGGCTTCGAGTTGCAAGCTGCTGCCAACGAAGAGGCGATCGTGCTCTCGCTCGGACCACAACACAGCTTCGCGCTCGAAGAAGTCTTCGACTATCTGCATCCGGAAACCGCGGAGGCGCTCTTGGTGCAAGCGCTGCTCGCCGCGCCGATGTTCAAGACGCGCTGGCGCTGGAACGTGACGCGCGCTTTGCTCGTCGATCGCACGCGCGGTGGCAAGCGCACGCCAGCGCCGCTCGTGCGCATGCGCGCCGATGATTTATTGGCCGCGAGTTTTCCCGCGGCCGTCGCTTGCGGAGAAACCTTGCCGCCCGGCGACATCGAAGTGCCGATGGAGCACCCGATTGTGCGCCAGACGGTGCTGGATTGTCTCAACGAGGCGATGGACGTCTCTGGTTTTTTGGGGGTTTTGCGAGGTCTCCGCGCTGGCAGCATCGAGCGCGTCGCGATCGACACGCGCGAACCGTCGGCGTTCGCCGCTGGCATTTTGGCGGCTCAGCCCTATTCGTTCCTGGACGACGCTCCGCTCGAAGAGCGCCGCACGCAAGCCGTGATCTCGCGGCGCACCCTCGACGTCAAATCCGCCGACGAACTCGGCGCGCTCGATCCCGAAGCCATTCGCCGCGTGCGCGAAGAAGCCTGGCCCGCGCCGACGTCTGCGGAAGAAGTGCACGAGGCGTTGCTTTGGATGGGCTACGTCACGATCGAGGAAGCAGGCGCTTGGTCGGACTGGCTCACCGAGCTCGCGAGCGCGGGCCGCGTCGTGCTCGAAGGTGATCGCTACTACGCGCGCGAATCGACGCGCGAGCCGAAGGAGCTACTGCGCGGTCGACTCGAAGCGCTCGGCCCGATCTTCAGCGACGATCCGCTACTGCTCGCGTTAGAAGGCGAAGGCTTCGTGCTGCGCGGCCGCTTCGAAGGACGCGCCGGCTGGTGCAGCCGGCGTTTGCTCGCGCGCATTCATCGCTACACGCTCGACGGGCTGCGCAAGGAAATCGAGCCGGTGAGCGCGATCGATTTTCTGCGCTTCCTCGCGTCCTGGCAGCACGTCGATGCGGAGCGCAAACTCGAGGGTCCGCTCGGCGTGCTCGAGGTCGTGAAGCAGCTCGCCGGCTTCGACGTACCGGCAGCGGCTTGGGAAGCGAGCGTGATGCCGGCCCGCGTGCGCGACTTCAAGCGACAATGGCTCGACGAACTCACCCTTTCGGGTGAAGTCGCCTGGGCCCGGCTGTGGGGCAGCGGCGCGTCGCCGATTCGTTCGACGCCGCTGTGCCTCGTGCCGCGCGATGAGCTCGATGCTTGGCTCGGCCTCGCCCAGAATCCAGACATTTCGGGGCTCGGCTTCGCCGCAAAATCGCTGCACGATTTGCTGCGCGGCAAAGGCGCGATGTTCGCGCAAGGCCTCGAGCGCGCGTCCGGCATGGCGCTCGACGAGGTCGAGGAAGGATTGGCCGAGCTCGTCGCGCGCGGGCTCGTCAGTTGCGATTCGTTCGGCGGGTTGCGCGCGCTGCTCTGGAACACGAATCGCCGCGCTGCCCCGAAGATGGCTGGACGCTGGAGTTTGCTGCGGCACGACGCGCTACCCGCGCCGGAAGCCGAGTTCGTCGCGCGACAGCTGCTTCGGCGCACGGGCGTCGTGTTTCGGCGCACCGTTGCGCGCGAAAAGCAACCGCTACCGTGGCGCGATCTGCTGCGCGTGCTTCGCACCCTCGAGGCACGCGGCGAAGTGCGCGGCGGTCGCTTCGTCGCCGGCT
>DASYCL010000198.1:0-1576 GCA_036500245.1 Polyangiaceae bacterium
AGGTTTCGCGGCCCAGGTGATAACACGGCGGATAACCATTCGGGCGGAAGCCGAGCGCGACCGCGAACCACGCGCCATCGGCGGTGTCGACCAAGTCGGCGTGACCGAGGCCCTGAATCGGGCTCTTATAACTCCGATGGGTGAAGAGCGGATTGCGCGCGCAGGGTTCGAATGGACCCCACGGGCTTTTGCTGCGCGCGAACGTGATCATGTGGCCGTATTCGGTGCCGCCTTCGGAGAGCAGCAGGTAGTACCAGCCGTCACGCCGATACAGGTGCGGCCCTTCTGGATATTGCCCGCCCGTGCCAGCCCAAACGACTTTCGGCTCCGAGAGCAGCTTGCCGCTCGCGAGGTCGATGCGACTCTGAAAGGCGCCGTCCTTTGAAGTCGTATAGAACACGCTGCCGTCCTCGTCGAAGAACAACGAAGGATCGATGCCCGGCTGCGCGACAGGGATGGGATCCGACCAGGGACCTTCCGGCGCGGTCGCGGTCACGATGAAATTGCCAATCGAAGACACGTTCGTCGTCGTCATGTAGAAGACGCCGTCGTGGTGGCGAATCGTCGGTGCCCAAACGCCGCCGGAAGCCGTTCCAGCCGCGAGCGCGAGCTGACTCGGCCGATTCAAGCAGTGGCCGAGCTGCCGCCAATTGACCAGATCCCGACTGTGAAAGATCGGGATGCCTGGGAAATATTCGAAACTGCTGGTCACCAAATAAAAATCGCGCCCGACTCGGCAGACGCTCGGATCGGGATAAAAGCCCGACAGGATGGGATTTTGGTAGCTGGGCATGCTGACTTTGCGAGTCGTAGTATGCCGAGGCGGATAGCGGCAACGCTCAGCCGGCGCCGCGGCGAGAAAAAATCAAATCCCAGGGACTTACGCGCTCAGCCGCGCGGGCGCGCGTTCGGGGGCTTTGCTCCACTCTTGTGCCGTCGTCACGGCCACGACGAGCAGCGGAGTCGCGAAGGTCAACCCGAGCGGCCCGAGCAGCGTCGCGAGCACGACCTGCGTCGCGAGCGTGCTCGCCGGAGGCAGGTGCACCGTGGTGCGAGCGAGCAACGGCGTGAGCACATAGCCTTCGATCACGTGAAGCGCGCTGAAGAAGATCAAGACTTCGAGCGCGCGAGTCGGGCCTTGACTGAACGCGAGCAAAATCGGCGGAATGCCGGACGCGACCGCGCCGACGTATTCGACGAACGTGAGCAGTCCGGCGAGCAACGCGAGCGGCAATGCGAGCGGCAGCTGCAACAACGTGAAGACAACGGCGCAGCACACCGCGACGAACAGCATCGCGATCAGCCGACCGACGAGCCAGCGTTGTAGATTGCCGATCGTCTCTGCAAGTACGTGCCGCATGCGCGCTCGGCGCGAGGCCGGTGCAAACCAAAGCGCGATGCGCGCATACGACTCGGGATCCGCCGCGCCATACACACCCAAGAAAAAAAGCACCACCAGGCCGCTCATCAACTCGAGCGACCCACCGAGAGCCGCCCACGCCCCGGTCGCCCACTTTTCGACATTGGAGGCGGCGCGCGCGAGCGGTGCCTGGATTGGCAAATGTGTGGCCGTTTG
>DASYCL010000199.1:0-6689 GCA_036500245.1 Polyangiaceae bacterium
TGGAATTTAGTCTTCATGCAGTTCGAGCGCAGCCTCCTTGCAGGTGAATACAAGCTCGATCCGTTGCCAGCTCCGAGCATCGACACCGGCGCCGGCCTCGAACGGCTCGCCTGTGTCGCGCAAGGCAAGACCAGCAACTACGACACGGATCTGTTGCGCGCGCTCGTCGATCGCGCGAGCGAACTATCCGGCAAGCGCTACGGCGCGAGCATGAGCCCGGATGACGTCTCGATGCGCGTGATCGCCGATCACGCGCGCACGACCGCGTTTTTGATCGCCGAAGGCGTGATGCCGGATCGCACCGGACGCGAGTACGTGCTCCGGCGTGTGATGCGCCGCGCGATCCGTCACGGTCATCGCCTGGGCATCGAAAAGCCGTTTTTGCACGAAGTGGCCCTGCGCGTCGTGGACGAGATGGGCGCGCAATATCCGGAACTGCGCGAGCGGCGCGATCACATCGCGTCCGTCGCGGAAGGCGAGGAAGTGCGCTTCCGGCAAACCATCGAGCGCGGCCTGTCGCTACTCGAGGAGCGCTTCGACGTGATGGCGCAAGCGGGCAAGAGCGAGCTCGCCGGCGCCGACGCGTTTCAACTCTACGACACCTACGGCTTCCCGCTCGATCTCACCAACGTGATTTGCAGCGAACGCGGCTTCACGGTCGATGAAAAAGGTTACGATGCGGCGCTCGAAGAAGCGCGCAAGCGCTCTGATTTCAAAGGCGTGGAGCACGCGGTCGAAGGCGTGTATCGCGAGGCGCTCGCGGCGCTGCCCGGCGGATCGGTGCGCTTCACGGGCTACGAGAAGGAGCGCGAGCAATCCAAGCTCGTCGCGATCGTGAAAAACGGCGCGCTCGCAAACGAAGCCAGCGCGGGCGACATGGTCGAGCTGATCAGCGAAAGCACGCCATTTTACGGCGAATCCGGCGGCCAAGTCGGCGACCTGGGCGTGATCCGCACGGATTCGGCCGAGGTCGCGATCGAAGACACGCACAAGCCTGTGACGGGCTTGATCGCGCATCGCGGGCGCATCGAATCGGGCACATTGCGCGTCGGAGAAAAGGTCGAGCTCAGCGTCGACAGCGCGCGCCGCGACCGCACCCGTCGCAACCACTCCGCGACGCACCTCTTGCATTGGGCGCTCCGCAGCGTGCTCGGTTCGCACGCGCAGCAAAAGGGTTCGCTCGTCGGTCCCGAGCGCCTGCGCTTCGATTTTACGAGCCCGCGCGCGCTGACGCCGGAAGAGCTCGCCAAAGTCGAAGACTTGGTGAACGAGCGCACGCTCGGCAATCATCCCGTGCGCACCGAAGTCCTGAACATGGACGAAGCGCGCACGCGCGGCGCGATGATGATCTTCGAAGAGAAGTACGGAGACGTCGTGCGCATGCTGAGCATGGCCGAATCGACCGAGCTCTGCGGCGGCACGCACGCGCGCTCCACGGGTGATATTGGGTTATTCAAGATCGTCAGTGAGCAAGGCGTCTCGGCCGGAGTGCGCCGCATCATCGCCGTGACGGGCGACGGCGCGCTCAGCTACTTGCGAGACGTGGAAAACTCGCTCGCCAAACTCGCGCTGCTCGCGCGCGCGACACCGGCGAACCTCACGGACAAGCTCGAGAAGCTCTTGCAACACGAGCGCGCGCTCGAGAAACAAGTCGATGAATTGCAGCGCAAGCTCGCGAGCGGCGGAGGCGGCGGCATTGACGCGCTGCTCGGCAAAGCGCGTGACGTCGCGGGCGTCAAAGTGCTCGGCGTGCGCACGGAAGTGACCGACCGCGGCGCGCTCCGCGAGCTCGCCGAACAGCTACGGGACAAGCTCGGACCGAGCGTCGTGCTCGTGGGTTCGGAGAGCGAAGGCAAGGCGCAGCTCGTCGTGACGGTCGCCAAGGCGCTCACCGATCGCTTCAAAGCGGGCGATTTGATCCGTGGCGCGGCGCAAATCGTCGGCGGCTCGGGCGGCGGTCGGCCGGACATGGCGCAAGCCGGCGGCAGCGATCCCGCGCGGCTCGACGAAGCGATCGAATCGATTTACTCGGGTGTTGGGCAGGGTAGCGCGGTGCAGCCTTCGGCGTGAGTGAGCCCTGCGCGCGAATCAGCGCTTTGCCGCTCGCGCTGCCAGCGACGCGACTGGCGCCTGTCCGGTCAGGTCTCGTTGGGTCCCGCCGCGGTTCTAAAGCCGCGATCAGCCGCGCGAATCTGGGGCTTTGTTTTATTTCCGTGCAACCGGCCCACGCCCTTCGCCCGCGCTCCGGCGCGAAATAGAAGCAAGCGCGGTGACGAAGAATTCGAACTAGGGCTTGTCATCGTCGGGCAGGGTGCTCTTGGCGCCAAACCCCCAAAAAACGGGCTCGGATTCCAAACGCACGCCGAAGCGCGAATGTACGCCGCGGCGCACGGTCTGCGCAAAACGCAGCACGTCTTCGGCGCGCGCGCCTGCGTGCGCGATGAGTGCGAGCGCGTGTTGTGTCGAAAGCCCGACCGAGCCTGCGCGCGTACCGCGTGCAAAGCCCGCACGTTCGATCAGCCAACCCGCGGAGAGCTTCACGCGGCCGTCGGCTTGCGGAAAGTTCGGCACGTGACCTTCGCCAGTAGCGCGCGCCGAAAATTCGTCGAACGCGTCGCGGCTCAAGATTGGGTTGGTGAAGAAGGAGCCGCAGCTGCGGGAATTGGGATCGTTCGCGTCGAGCACCATCGACTTGGCGCGGCGAAGCGCGATCACGGTTTCGCGAACTTGGGCGAGCGTGCGCGGCGTTTCCGGACGCGCGTCGAACCAACGCTCGAGCTCGGCGTAGCGCAGCGCGGGTGCTCCGTTCGGGTGCAATCGAAAGCAGACTTCGGTGACCACGAAGCGGTCCGGCTCGATCGACTTGAACAAACTGTCACGGTACGAAAAACGACACTCGGCACCGCGCAGATTCACGCGTTCGCCGCTCGCGCGATCGAACGCCGTCACGCGCGTGATCGTCTCACTCACTTCTTGACCATACGCGCCGACGTTTTGAATCGGCGTCGCGCCGACTCGACCCGGAATGCCGCTCAGGCACTCGAGCCCTTGATAACCGCGCGAAATCATTGCGGCCACGAACCCGTCCCAGGGCTCGCCAGCAGCGGCCGTCACTTCCACGGCAGTGCCGTCCGCGCATTCGCGCACGCCGCGCAACGCCATTTCGATCACGAGCCCGGCGAACCCCGCGTCCGCGACCACGATGTTGCTGCCGCCGCCGAGCACACGCACATCGAGCTTCTGCGCATCTGCCCAGTTGAGCGCTTCGGTGAGCTCGGCTTCGCTCGTCACTTGCGCGAAGTGCGACGCAGAGCCGCCGACACCAAGCGTCGAGCGCGACGCGAGCTCGACTTTCGCTTCGATTTTCACCGAGCCGTCACCGTAGTGCGTGAGCTGCAAACCCGCAACGCGTCGCGACCGTCGTTCATCAGCGGTGTTGGGGTTTTTTCTTGCGCGCGGCGAGCGTCTTCGCAAGTCCGGGCATCGGCGCGCGTTCCGGCTCGACGACGCCGCTCTGCGAACGCGCCCGCGAGCTCAAGAATCGTTTTGCGTCTGCGCTCATCTCGCCTTCGCCAAGCTCGCGACTCACGAGCGCGTCGGCGAGCGCTACCGAGCGTTCGACCACGCTCGCGTCGGCGTTGAGCAGCACCATCGGTTGGCCAAGCACGGTGCAGAGGCCGCCCGCGAAGGGCACTTTGTTCTGCGCCTTGGCGCGGAAGCTGCGCGTGCGAACCTCGAGCCCCGCGCGGGCCGCGATGCCCAGGAGCTCGTCAAATAGTCGCGCAGGGTCCACCGCCCGCATTTTAGCGGAAAGCGAGGCGAGCCGACCCAGTTCGCCGCACCGGCGGTACAAACCAGGCAAATACGGCGCTTTCGACGGCGCGGCCGGCGTGCTATCTCGGGAGCTTGGAAGGTGTCCTGCCGAGGGCGGGAGCGAATTAGCGCTTCCCCGGAGGCACCTTCAGGCAGTGAGAACACGGGTTCTCTCCCAAGTACGAAAGAAGTCGACAACGTATGACATTCACGGAAGCCGCGGCGCAGGTTCTGCGCCTCGTAGGGAAACCACTCCATTACAAAGAGATCACGGACGTAGCGATCGAGAAGAACTTGCTCAGCCACGTGGGCAAGAGTCCCGAGGTCACCATGGGCGCGCGGCTCGCTGCGCTGGTGAAAAAAGGCGACAAGGAAAATCCGCTCGTGCGCATCAAGCCCGGCGTGTTCGCGTTGCGCGAATGGGATCCCGAGACGATCGAAAAGGGACTCGCGGATCGCACGCCCGCGCTCGAGCGCTTGGCGGCGCAAGGTTACGTGGGTGAGCCGGAGGTGGACGTGCTCGAAGAGCCCGTGCGCGAAGCGACGAGCTCGCCCCACGCCGCTCACGTGACGTTCGAAGACGAAGAGGGCTCTCCGCAGCCGGACGAAGGTGAGCGCTCGCGCGCCGAATTCGCCGCGCACGCTACGGAGCTGTTCGCTGCGGAAGAAGACGACGATGAGCCGATCTTCGGCGGATCGAGCGAAGCCGCGACGAGCGCGGGTGACGCCGCGACCGGCGATGCCAATGGTTCACGGCGTGGTCGCCGCCGTCGGCGCGGTCGCGGCCGCCCGGGCGAAGAGCGCGGCGGCGACGATTTGCCGTCTTACACCGTGTCGGATGCGCCGGCGGTGTTGCCGGCGGAATTGACGCAAGAGCTCGAAGCGCGCGCCGTGAACGGCATCGAGCGTCCGCGCCGCGAAGAGCGTCCCGATCGCGACCGCGGCGAACGCACCGAGCGAGCTGAACGCCCTGAACGCGATCGCGGTGAACGCGATCGTGGCGAACGCGATCGCGGTGAACGCGGCCGTGATCGTGAGCGCAACTTCGCGCGCGACGATCGTCGCGCCGAACAGACGGGCCCGATGGACGACCTGGTCGGCCGCGATTTGGCGGACGCCGTGGAATCGGTCCTGCTCGGCTTCGAGCGCGGGCGCGGCCCAGTTTCGGTACAAACGCTGGCCGAAGCCGCGCAGCGTCGCGGTCGCTTGTCCGGCGATCTCGCCGCTACGAACGGGTTGATGCTGGCGGCCGCGCGCGCCGACAACACGCGCGCGACTGCGCGCGGCGAGCGGCCGCGCTTTCGCATTTCGTCCAATCGCATCGGGCTCACCGAGTGGCAACTCGACGGCGAGCTCGCGCGGCTCGAACGCGAGCTCTTGCAAACAGCGGAGCGTTATCGCGAAGTCGTGCGCCGTTCGTTCGCACGCTCGTTACAGGATCTATCGCATCGCGGTTTGGGCGAGCTGATCACGCTCGTGCTCGAGCGGCTCGGTTTCTCTGAGCTCGTGCAAGTGCGCCGGCCTGGGCTGCACGGTGCGGAGTTGCACCTTTCGGGCAAGGCGCGCGGCGCTTCGGGCGATTTGCGCACGGCCGTCGTGGTCCGTCGGGATGGCCGCGAAGTCGGCCGCGAGCGCGTGACGGAACTGCGCGGCGCGCTCCACCACTACGGTCCGGCGTTCGCCGGTTTGATCGTCACCACCGGCCAAGTCTTGAGCGGCGCACGCGAAGAAGCAGCGGCGCCCGGCGCGAGCCCGGTGTCCGTGATTGACGGTACCGGCCTCGCGAAATTGTGCGAAGAGCACGAGATCGGCTTGTGCGCGACGCGCTTGGCGCTGCCGCATCCCGATCTCGATTTGCTGGACGCGCTGCGTGGCTGAGCGCGAACGGCTCGGCCTCGCTGCGGCGCTCTTCGCGGCGCTCACGGCGGCGTGCGCCACGCCGCCGCCGGTGTCGCAATTTCCGAACGCAGAGGCCGCGCTCGATCGCATGCGCGCGACCGTCGCGTGCAGTCGCGGGCTCACCAGCGAAGCCAAAATCGACTACTTCGGAGATGCGGGCCGGATTCGCGGCAATCTTTTGTACGTCGTCTCGGTGCCTGACAAATTGCGGCTCGACGTGGTGAGCCCGTTCGGCGCCACCGTTTCGACCGTGACTTCGGACGGCCACGAGTTTGCGCTCTTCGATTTGCGCCAAAAGCAATTTCTGCACGGCCCGGCCAATGCTTGTAATCTCGGCCGCTTCACGCACGTGCCGGTGCCACCGGCCGCGCTGGTGCAACTCTTGCGCGGCGAAGCGCCGGTGCTCGTGCATCAGCCCGACGCGGCGACGATCGCCTGGGAAGACGGCGAGTACGTCGTGCGTATCAAGAGCACGCGCGATGCGACCGAAGAGATTCACCTCGTGCCCGTCCCAGCTGACTTCTCGCGCGCATACGACGCGCAGCGCTTGCGCGTCACCGAAGTGCGCGTCGCGCAGCAGGGCATCGACCTCTATCGCGCCGAGCTCGTCGGCCACAGACCGGCGAAAATGTCGGGGCCGCGCGTCGATCCGGATGGTCTCGATCCGGCGCTGCCGCCGAGCGGACCGAGCTGTCAAGCCGAGGTGCCCGGGCGTTTGCACTTTGTGGTACCCGAGGGCAATCAGGACGTGATCCTGGAAAACATCGACGTGTCACACAACCCGCCGCTCAGCGCGAACCTGTTTCGGCAGTCACCGCCGGGCGGCGTTTCGGTGCGCTATTCTCCGTGCTCTGATTAGTCACGCTCAGAGCGAAAGGGCCGCTTACTTTGCGCAAACCGCCGACCAAGAAAAAGCGTGAAGCAAAGCCCAAGAGCGCGCGTGTAGCGAGCACGCCGCCGCGCGCGACCACGCCGCC
>DASYCL010000200.1:0-2902 GCA_036500245.1 Polyangiaceae bacterium
GCAAGTCGCTTACGACGACAAACACAAAGCGCTCTATGCCGCGACTGGCCCCGAAGGAAAACTCTATCGCATCAGCGAGAGCGGAGACGCACAGGTCTACTTCGATGCTCCGGAACAGCAGTTGATGAGCGTCGCGGTCGCGCCGGACGGTACCGTCTACGCGGGCGCGAGCGACAAAGCGAAGCTCTATAAAATCACGGCTCCCGGCCGCGCGAGCGTGCTCTACGACTTCGCGCGCACCGAAGTGCGCGGCATCGCCGTGAACAAGAAGGGCGAAGTTTACGCGATCGCTAACGAAATCAAGCCCGGCACACAGGCGCCGACTCGACGCAACGAGGGCACGCCCGCGCAGCCCGCCAATGTCGCCAATAAGAGCAAGGGCAAAGGCACGCTCTACAAGTTTTCGCTCGACGGCAGTCCCGACCAATTGCTCGACGACACGGACGAGCACTACACGAGCCTCGTGCTCGGAGACGACGGTCGTCCGTATGTCGGCACGGGTGTCGAAGGCCGCGTCTACACGGTGGACGCGAACCACAACAGCGTACTCGTGGCGGACGTGGACGAGCGCCAAGTGAGCGCGCTCTTGCTCGCAGGCAAAGAACAATTCGTGCTCGCCAGCGATCCGGCCGTGGTTCACCCGGTAAAAGGCATCGGCGGCGCGGACGCAGTTTGGACCAGCAAAGTGCTCGATGCGGGGCTGCGCGCGCGCTTCGGCAAAATCACCTGGGAAGCGAGCGGCCCGCTTCAAATCTCGACGCGCACCGGCAACACCAAAGAGCCGGACGACACCTGGAGCGCGTGGAGCAACGGCTTCAATGCGCCCGCGCTGATCGACAGCCCAGCCGCGCGCTACCTCCAAGTGCGCGCGCGCTTCGAAAAAGATCCGAACGCGGTCTTGAGCGAAATTGGGATCTCGTTCTTGACCGACAATTTGCGCGCGGTGCTCACCAACGTCGAAGCGAAAGACAGCGACAGCTCCGAGAGCGACGACTCGATTCATTCCTCCGGCGGCCCCGTGACGCACAAACCCGACTCGTCGATTTCGTTGTCTTGGAAGGTCGACAACCCGGACAAAGACGATCTGCGCTTCCGCTTGCAGTACCGCCAAGTGGGCTCGCAAACTTGGTTCGATTTGCTCAAACCCCAAGAAAAACTCACCAAGGAGAGTTACTCCTGGGAAACGGCCGATTTGCCCGAAGGCCGTTATCGCGTGCGCGTGGTCGCGACCGACGAGCTCTCGAACCCGCCCGATCGCGTGACGCGTGACGAGATGGAGAGCAGCGTGGTGCTGGTCGACAACACGCCGCCGGTGATCGAAGGGCTCAAAGTCGTGGGCAAGCGCGTGCAAGGTGTGGCGATCGACGGCGTAGGTCCGATCGCGCGCATCGAAATCTCGCAAGCGGGCTCGGACGAATGGACTCCGTTCTATCCAACCGACGGCATCTTCGACGAACCGCGCGAGGAGTTCGACGCGGACGTCTCGAAGCTTCTGCCAGTGACGCCAGCTCTCCTCACGCTGCGCGTGTACGACAAGGCCAATAATTTCGTGGTTCGTAGCATCCTCCTGAAATAACCAGGGATGCCGGAGCTGCGCTCCGGATGACTAGTGCTAGGCTCAGCCCATCTTGCTTCCGCTGCGTCGGTGCGCGTTGGCCGTGACTTCTGCGGCATTGCTGCTGGGTTTGGCCTGGGGCTGCTCCGCCGCGAACGACACGGGCGGCGGCGGTCCTGGCGCTTCCGGCGGCACTTCGGGCATCGCCGAAGCGGGCAACAACGACGAGCAGAATCTGCATCCGGACGGCTCGGGTGAAGCCGGCTCGAGTTCGCTCGGCTTGAATCCGCTATGCGGCAGCTTGCCGCAATGCGTACCGGACCAAGCCGGGCAGTGCGCGAGCTACGTGCCACCCGCGATCGAAAGCGACGCGAGTCCAGGCGCGAACGACGCGGCGACTTCCGAAGCCGGACAAGGCGGTGAAGGCGGCGGCGCGGGCGCAACTTCGAGTGGCGGCGAGGGCGGCATGAGCAGCGCCGGTCAAGGTGGCGCAAATTCCGACGCGGGGGCCGCGGGCGAAAGCGGCGCTGCCGGCGCTCCGAGTGGACCTCCGGCAAAGTTCAGCTGTCAAATCGTGCGCTCGCCGGACTCGCCGACGACGGTGAACGCAGCGTGCGCCGTTGCCGGGCCCGGCGGGATCGACGCGCCGTGCCTCACTTCGAGTGATTGTGGTTGGGATGCCGAGCACGGCGCGCTCGGTTGTGTCGGGGACGCGAGCGCGGGTTTGTGCCAGCCCTTCTGCTGCAAAGGCGACGACACTTGTGATCCCGGTTCATACTGCGCCGAGCGCCCGCTGCGCGACGCGCTCACGAATGGAGCGAGCGGCGCGCCACAAGTCATGGTGCCGGTGTGCGTGCCCGCCGAAAACTGCGACTTGAGCACGCCGTATCCGTGCGCGAGCGGCGCGGATTGCACTTGCAAGGGCAATACGGCCTGTGTCGTCGTACGCGCGGACGGCACCACGACCTGCGCGACGCCGGGCAGCGGCAAAGTCGGCGATCCGTGTCCGTGCGCCTGGGGCTACGTTTGCTCTGCCGGCAGTAACCAATGCTTGAAGTTGTGTTACACGCGCGGTGTGCCGAGCTGCGGTGGAGGGACGTGCCAGGCTTCTTCCGAGTTGCCGGATGGCTGGGGACTGTGTGTGGGTGGGATGTAGTTTATGGGCCCTGCGCAAGCATCATCGCTTGGCCGCCCGCGCGTCGAGCAACGCGACGGGCGCCTTGTATGTCTCGCGTGGTGAGGCAAGGGGCGGTGAAGGCAGCCTCTGGAAGCGGCGGGGTTGAGTGCGGGGCCGGGTTGAAGGAAAAACAGACTATGCCGCGGCAGCCCGAAGGCGCCCAGGTCTCG
>DASYCL010000201.1:0-17365 GCA_036500245.1 Polyangiaceae bacterium
AAACCGCGCGACGACGCTGCACTCATGCGCAAGCGAGCTGCCGCGAGGCGACCCCAAACTCAAGAACCGGTGAACTCGAAACCGTAGAAAAAAGGCTCGGTTGTGCCGATTTTTCCCGCCGGTGCCTGCGCGCTGAGCAAGACCAGGTTCTTCTTGCCGATGTAGACCATGCCGTTCCAATCGGTCTTGTCGGGGCAATGCGAAGCGTAGTGGATCGAGGTCGCGCCGGGTTTTTCGATGAAGCCGTCGAGCTTGAGTTTGTCGCTGCAACGGCCTTGGATTTTCATCATCAGGCGGAGCAGCGATTTCTCGCTCGGCTTTTCGCTGGGCAGCGGGTAGACGGTGACGCTGTACGTCGTGCCGTCGACGGTGACGGTGTGCGCGGTTTTGTCGCCGCTGGTTTTGTCGCTGGCGCCTTTGGGCATTGGCACTTGGAAGCCGTTCGCGGAGTCGACGTAGTGCTCCCAGCCGTCGGGCAGTGCGCCCGAAGTGTCGGCGGTCGCGTGCGTCTGCGTACCGCTGGCGCAGGCCGAAATTTCGCGGAATTTCGCGGCGCAGCTCCCGGGCGCGACGTTGGCGCAAGCGAGATCTTTGGCGTCACGCGCGCATTCGAGCGCGGCTCGGACTTGCGCCGCGCAACCTGCCGGCGGCGGATCGTACTTGCCGCAATTGAGCCGGCAGTTTTCGACCGACACTTTGCTGCATTTGGCGACGAGCTTGTCGCACTTCGCGTCGCAGATCGGGATCAACGCGGGCGCAGGTGGTTCGACCACGCCGGCGTCGGCGCTGTTCGCCGGTGGCGTGGGCGCGACCGGCGCGCTCGCGATCGGCGTTGCACTCGCCTCCGCTGGTGGCGGCGGCGCGACGCTCGAGGCCGGCGTCGGCGGCGGATTCGACGAGCTCGGCGGCGCGCCGGCGCACGCCGCTAGCGCGAATGAAGAGAATGCACAGGCCAAAGCGCGCCGCGTGTTCATGGCGCGGAAGCTAGCGCGAATCGGCGCGATTTGGGCACTTTTTGCGCGCGCCGCCTCAACGCGCGCGGCTCGGCTCGCTCGGCAGCAGGCGCGCCACGCTGAGCTCGCCGCGCGGTTTGGCTTTGGCTTCGGCGATGAGCTCACGCGCCAGGCTGTCTTTGGGATCGAGCTCTGCCAGCGCGGCGAGCGCGGCATCGACGTTTTTTCGATCGCCGAGCGCGGCGGCGACCAGCGCTTGGCCGCGCGTTTCGGCGAGCAGCACCGAGCGCGTCGCGGCGTCGTCACTGCCGCTGGCGCGGGTTTCGGCGATCACGCCGCGAAACTCGTCGAGGCCTTCTAGGGTGCCCGCGACGCGATCGGAGCGGCCGAGCGGCTCTGGCGCGAAGCGCATGAAAAATGGCTGCGGAATCAAATGCTCGAGCTCAGCATGGTCGAAGCTGGGATCGAATTCGACGTACAGCGGGCGCGCGTCCGAAAGGCTCGACAGCGCATACTCGCTCGGCTTGCCACTCAGCGCGACGTCACGAATCAAGGACTCGAGCGCGGGCTCGGCAGCGAGCAGGCGCGCGCGCACGTTGCCGCGTTCAAGCAGCGGCATGGGCACGAGCAACACGTCTGGACGCTGTCCACGCACGATGCGCGCGGCGAGCAAGCGCCAAGCAATCGCTTCGGAGCGCAACAGCAGCATGCCGCCTGCGGGCACGTTTGCCAAAGCTTGATCGGTCCAGATTTCGGGCGCGCTTTGACCGCGGCGTTCGGCGGCGTAAGCCGAATCTTCTGCGCCCACGAAAACCAGGGTGAAATCGAAGACGACGAGCAAGACGCTCGCGGTCTTCGCGAACGGAATGCGCGCTTTCTCGAGGCCGACCGCGCCGGCTTGCACGGCGAGCGCCGCGCTCACCGCGAACGCGACGATCGCGAGCAAGCGCAACGCGCCGAACGCATCCGGCGTCAGCACGGGCGCGCGGTTCACCGGAATCGCGAGATCGGCGAGCACGAAGCCGACGAGCGGGATCATCGAGCCGCGCGTGGGCTTGCGCATGAGCCCGAGCGCGAGCCCGCCGAGCGCGAGCCCGAACGAGATCACGCCGACGTCAGCGAGCCAAGAAGCGAGCGCGGTGCTGCGCGTGCCGGATGCATCGACCAGCGCGAGGCTCGATGCGTCGAGGCCATGGCCGAAATCGAGGCCGGCATGGGCCGAGAGCGGGCGGAGCACGAGCGGCAAAAACGAGAGCGCGGAAAGTACCGCGAATCCGCCGAAAAACGCCGCGAGCGCCCGCGGCCGCGGCAAGGCCCAGTGCGCCGCGCCTTGCACGATCAGCGCGCTGACGAGGATCAGCGCGGCGGCGTGGGACTCGGAGAGCGTGAGTGCGACCAGGCCGCCGAGTGCCAAAGACCAACGCGCGTCTTTGCCGCGCAAGGTTTCGAACCCCAAAATCAAGCCCGCGAGCACGAGCGCCGTGGCCAAGGGCGCGCCGCCGGCCACGGTGCCTTCGAGCTGAAAGCTTTGCGCGAGCGTCGCGATTAAAGCGGCGGCCAGTGAAAGCGAAGGCGTGAGGCGCGGCGTGTCGACGGCACGTTCGAGCACGCGGCGCGAGAGCACGTAGATGAGGTACGCGCACAACGCGAGTGCGAGCGCGCCGATCCACGACGCGCGCAGCCAGCGGCCGCCGAGCGGGAGCAGCGAAGCGAGCTCGACCAAGATTGTCGTGACGCGACCTTCGGTTCCGGCGGGCACGAGTCCGAGCGCGCGCACGAGCGGTAAGTCATCGCGCCACAGCGGCGAGGGGCTCGCGCGGAAGAGGGTGACGATGAGCGGCGCGAGGAATGCGGCGCGCCGGCAGACCGAGTCGAGCCAATGCCTCGGGGTCGGGGCGTGGGAACGGCTTTCGAGGGTCACCCGCTCTCGGTGCCATGTTGCGAGATTTCGGCCTAGTTTTCGGCGAAACCATAACCACGGCCTGTTGGCGCGCGGGATTTTTGCTGGGGTTGCCCGGCGCGGCCCTGCGAATCATTGAGCAGGCCGGGGCGAAGCGCTAGAACCGGCTCCCCGGTCCGCCTGAGGGCTGGCACAAAGGACGACGACTTTGGCGCGCTTCATCGACGAGCTCAAACGCACCCACGACTGTGGCGCCCTACGCGCCTCCGACATCGGCAAAGAGATCGTGCTCTTTGGTTGGGTCGCGAATCGCCGGGACCATGGGTCCTTGGTGTTCGTGGATTTGCGCGACCGCGGGGGCGTGACGCAAATCGTGTTCGACCCCGAGACCTCGAAAGAGGCGCACGATACCGCCAACACGCTGCGGCCCGAGTGGGTGCTCGGCATTCGCGGCACGGTGCGTTCGCGCGGCGAGCAGTTCAGTAAGAAGGAACAAAAGCTCGTCAGCGCCGCCAACCCGAACATCCCGACCGGTGAGATCGAGATCAGCGTGCTCGAGGCAACGGTGTTCAACCGCGCGGAAACGCCGCCGTTCGCCCTCGAAGACGACGTCGATACGCGCGAGGAAGTGCGGCTCGAGTATCGCTACTTGGATCTGCGCCGCCAACCGCTGCAGAAAGCCTTGCGCATGCGGCACAACGTGAACCTCGCGACCCGCAACTACTTGTCGTCGCAAGGCTGCATGGAGATCGAGACGCCGTTCCTCGTGAAATACACGCCGGGCGGCGCGCGCAATTTCCTCGTGCCGTCGCGCCTGCATGCGCAGAAGTTCTATGCGCTCGCCGAAAGCCCGCAGCTCTTTAAGCAGCTGTTCATGGTCGCGGGCTTCGATCGCTATTTTCAGATCGTGCGCTGCTTTCGCGACGAAGATCTGCGCATCGATCGCCAGCTCGAGTTCACTCAAATCGACATCGAGCTGAGCTTCATCAACCAAGATGACTTGTTCAACTTGGTCGAAGGTTTGGTGTTCACGATTTGGAAGGCCGCGCTGGGTCTCGATTTGAAGGAGATTTACCCGAGCGGCCACTTTCCGCGGCTCAAGTTCGACGAGTCGATGGACAAATACGGCAACGACAAGCCCGACCTGCGCTTCGACTTGCCGCACGTGGACGTGACGGACGTCGTGATCGAACACGACGGCGGCGGCGTGCCGTTTTGGACGCCGATCGCCGAGAAGTTCAAGAGCAAAGCCTATCGCCGGGACTTGCCGCCGGAGATCGTCAAAGCGTTGGTCGTCCCGGCGAGTGCGCCCCTCTCGCGCACGGACCAAGAGAAACTCGAGCAGCTCGCGAAGGGCATGGGCGCGGGTGGACTCGCACGCGCGAAGGTCGGACCGGACGGCGCGTGGGTGCAATCACCGCTGGCGAAGAGCGTAACGCCGGACATGGCGCGCGCGATCAACCAAAAGACCGGTGCCAAAGAGGGCGACTTGATCTTGTTCCAGTTCGGCAAGACCTCGCTCGTGCACACGGTGCTCGCGAATTTGCGCGTGCATTTGGCGAAGAAACTCGGGCTCATCCCCGAAGTCGGGCACGGCGGGAAATGGAATTTCCTGTGGGTCGTCGAGCCACCGCTGTTCGAATACGACGACGAGCACAAGCGCTGGGCCGCGGCGCACCACGCCTTCACGCGCCCGCACGACGATCACGTGAACCTGATCGAGAGCGATCCGGGCAAGGTACTCTGCTACCGCTATGACCTCGTCTTGAACGGCTTCGAGATCGCCGGCGGTTCGATCCGCTTGCACGACCCCAACGTGCAAGCGCGAGTCTTCGCCGCACTCGGCATCAAAGACGAAGAAGCCAAAGAAAAATTCGGCTTTCTTTTGTCCGCGCTCAGGTTTGGCGCGCCGCCGCACGGTGGCATCGCGCTCGGCATGGATCGCATCGCGATGCTGCTCGCCGGAACCGAGAGCATCCGCGACGTGATCGCGTTCCCGAAGACCCAAAAAGGCACCGACCTGATGAGCGACGCGCCCGGCTTGGTCGGGCCGAATCAGCTCGCCGAGCTCCGCATCCGCACCGTCGCCGAAGGCTGAACGCGCGGGATCCTTCTCCGTCCTCGACTTGGGCTCGAGTCCCGGCGAAACTCGGGGGAAACTCACGATGAGCGCGCGCATCCTGGTTGTCGACGACAGCCCGACCATCCGCAAGGTCGTAGGGTCGATCCTGGAAACGCGTGCCTATCGACCGGTGCTCGCGGGCGACGGCCAAGAGGCGCTCGAGGTGCTCGCCAAAGAGCAGGTCGATCTCGTGCTGCTCGATTTCGTGATGCCGCGCATGAACGGTTATCAGTTCTGCCGCGAGCTCCGCGCGAAGCCCGAATTGAAGAATCTGCCCGTCGTGCTGATGAGCGCTAAAGGCGATAAAATTCGTGGTCAATTCGTGCAGCAGACCGGCGCCATCGACGCAATCACGAAACCGTTCGATGCGCGCGGTCTCATTGCCGTCATTGAAGGCGCACTGAAGAAGCACGGGGAAGGCCGCGGAAGGCCAGTACCCGAGCCGGAGGCAATGCCGGTCGATGATGAAGACTCGAGTCCGGAGAGTTTACGTCCGAGCCGCACCAGTTTCAGCGAAGATCCGGGCCTGCGCAAAGTGCAGGCGGCGCAGGAATTCGGGCAAGCGCTGAGTACCGTCGTCACGCCCGAGCTCGCCAAAATTCCCGCGCTGACGCCGGAGCTCACCGAAGCCGTCGGCCTCGCCGTGCAGCGGGCGATCACTCCGGATTCGATGGGCGCGATTTCGACGTTACTCAAAGCCTTGAATTTCGGCGAGAACACGCGCGACGCTCTGGCCGGCGACATCTCGGTGATCTCTATCGCCGAGGTCTTGCAGCTGCTCGACCTGCAACGGCAATCCGGCGTGCTCAGCATCTTCACGAAGTACAGCGAGATCACGCTCTACATCAAACAAGGCCGGCTCGAATACGCCTCCTCGCGCGGGCTCCGCGCCGAGTTTCGCATCGGACGTTACTTGGTCGAAGACGGCGCAATCACGCGCCAAGAGCTGCAAACCGTGCTCGACAATCGCGCCGGCTCCAAACGTTTGCTCGGCGAGCTCTTGATTCAGCTCGGCATGGCGACCGAAGAGCAAGTGAAGCGCGCCCTCGTCCGCCAAACGACTGACCTCGTCTACGAAGTCGTGCGCTGGAACAAAGGTCGCTTCGCGTTTACGGTCGGCGCGGAAACGCCGGCCGCGACGAAGGCCGCGCTCGGTATCGAAACCGGCGGGCTCGTGATGGAAGGCTTCCGGCGCGTCGATGAGTGGCGCTTGATCGAAGGCAGCTTCGACTTCGACGAAGTGCTCTATCACGACACGGTCGCGATCGAGCGGCTCGGCGAAGACGCAAACCTCACCCGCCAAGAGCGGGCGGTGCTCGGCGCGATCGACGGCGAACGCACGATCCGCGAAATCGTCGATCTCACCGGCGGGAGCTCGTTCGAGCTGTGCAAGATCCTCTACCAATTTCTCAACTCGCGGCTCGTGCGCCGGCGCGCGGCATGAGCCATGAGCGACCACGCGGGCTTGCTCGTTCGCCGCGCCGGTGAGCGGCTGTTCATCGGAGCGGACGTCGCCCGGCACTTAGTGCCTTCGCCGCGGCTCAGCCGCTTGCCCTGGGATAGCGTGCAGATGGCGCTGGTCGGCGGCGAGGTCGTGGCGGTGGTCGAGCTCGGCGAGCCTTCCGGAATTTTGGTTTTGTGCGACATTTCAGGGCAAGCCGTAGCGCTCTCCGGGCTCGTGGCGGAGGAGGTCGGTTTTTGGCCCGAGACTGCGGGCGGCGTCAGTGTGAACGGCGAGCAGGTGCCCGCGCTCGATCTCGGCGCCGCGGTCGCAGCGTTTCAAACCGAGTGGGTCGAGCAAAAGGAAGCACCATGACAGACGGCTCAAATGCCAATCTCCGCGCGCTTCCGCCCGCACGAGCCGCGCGCGTGCTCGCCGCGCTCGAAGCGGTCTCGAGCGCGAGCGCGCGCGCCGGCAAAAACCAAAAAGCAGCTACTGAGCTCGGCGCGCGCCAGCTCGCTGAGCTCGAGGCTGCGCTCGATGCGCAACAGAAACTCGGCACGCGCGGGCGCGATCTCAGAAACAGCATGCAGCTGGTGCGCGAATCGCTCGAGCGCGCGAAATTGACGGCGCTCAACGCCGGACTCGAGGGCGCGCGGCTCGGCGAACCCATCGGCAAAGCGCTGGTGATGATGGGCGACGAAGTGCGAAATTTGCTCGCGCGCGGCGTCGATGCGCTCGAAGAGCACGCGACTCTGCTCAACGAGGTCGATCGCGAACGCGAACGCGCCACGGCCGAGCTCGGCGAGCTCGCCGAGGGCGCGACCCAGCTCGCGCACGAGCTCAATCGCACTGAGGATCAGGCCATTTTGACCCACGCGCTACTCGGCGAGCTGCGCAAAGATCTCGGCGAAGTGTTCGGCACGGATGCCGAGGCCGCCCGGCTCTTGGCCAATAGCGAAGCCCAAGTCCGAACCTTGGCTGATTCGCTGTTGGAGTTGTCCGAGCACGCACCGATCGGCGTGGACTCGCTGCGTGAGTTGCTCGAGCCGCTGCTCGCGTTGGTCGAAGCGCGCAAGCCGCTGGAACGCGAACCGTGAGCGAATCTTCGAGCGAGCTCGGTCGGCTCTTGGCCGGCGAAATTGCGCGCCGCGTGCTGCTCTTGTCCGATCCGGGCACGCCGGAGATCGAGCTCCGTGCGGCGCTGCATTCGCTGAAGGGTTCGGCGGCGATGGCCGGCCATGCGGAACTCGCGCTCGTGCTCGCGCAATGCAGCCACCGCTTGCGCGACGGGCACGATCCGCAGCGCAGCGAAACCAAGCAATTGCTCGAAGCCGTGCTCGAACGACTGAACCACGATTTGCAGCCGTTTTCGAGCACGTGGCCGGAGCCACCGCCGTTTCTGCGCGCATCGCAAATCGACTCGCGCTACCGCGCTGAGTATCGCGCGGCGATGCGCGATCGCTTGGGTGAGCTCGACATCGTCCTCGCGAGCACTGACGACGCGCTCGCCGGCCTCGAACGCGCGCAGCGCGGCGTGCACGCGATGAAAGGCGCAGCCGCAGCGCTCGGTGACGACGTCACGGCCTGGTATTGCCATGGCCTCGAAGCGAAGCTCCGCGCCGTGCCGCGGGTGATTCCGAGCGCGGTCGACGCGTTGGTCGACTTGGCGCGGCACCGCGCGCTCTTCACGCTCTTGCTCGAAGATCAAACGCGCGGCCTCGAGACGCTGCGCGCGCTGGCCCAGCATCGCGTGATCGAGCCGACGCCGCGGGCGCGACCGCGAGCACGCAGTCGCCCGCCGAGCGCGCCACCAAGTGCCGATCTCGAGCTCGCGCCGGAAGCGTACGTCAAAGTGCCGGTGCACACGCTCGACGCGTTCGGTGAGCGGCTCGAGCACGTCGATTTGGTTTACGACGAGCTGCTCCGCACCGGCGAAACCGCGCGCAAACTCGCGACGCGGCTGCGCGAAATCGGGCAGAGCCTGAGCGAAGCGCGGCGCGAGCTCGCGATCACCGACCCGAGCGCGGGCACGCAAGATGCGCTCGCGCGGATCGAAGTCGCGACGCGAAAGCTTCGGACCAGTGCCGCCAACGCCGATCGCGGTTCGGACCTATTCCGGCGCAACGCGGAATTCTTGCAAGCGCGCACGAACGAGATGCGCGGCACGCTCGCGAACCTGCGCCGCACGTCGGTGAAATGGCTGTTCGAGCGCGTGGCGCGAGCCGTCGAGCGCGACGCGGAAACCGAAGGCAAACGCATCGAAGTCGAGCTTGCCGGGCGCGAAGTGCCGATCGATCGCAGGCTCGCCGAACGATTGCTCGACACGGTGCTGCAGCTCGCGCGGAACGCAGTCGTGCATGGGATCGAGACTCCGCAGAAACGCGCCGAGCTCGGCAAACCAGAAATCGGCAAAGTCACGCTCACAGCCGAACCCATCGGAGAATGGCTGCGCATCACGGTCGCCGATGACGGCCGCGGCGCGGACGTCGCGCGCATTCGCGAACTCGCCGTCGCAGCCGGCGCCGTCGGCGCCGAAGCCGCCGAACGCGCCGCAGAAGACGACTTGCTCGCGCTGCTGTTCTTGCCCGGACTCACCACGCACGGCCGCCCCGATCTGCTCGCGGGGCGCGGACTCGGCCTCGATTTGGTACAGGACACCATTCGCCGGCTCGGCGGCACGATTCGCCTGCGCAGTCGTCCGAGCGGCGGACTCACTGCCACCTTCGAAGTACCGAACGATTACACCGTGGTCGAGGTTTTGTGGCTCGAGGAGCTCGGCCAACGCTTCGCGCTGCCGGTGAGCTTCACGGGGCGCGTCGAACGCGCTTCGGCGGAGCAGCCGCCGGTGCGGCTCGCGCGTTGCCTCGGGCGCGCGAGTCAGGGAGCGCCCGCGGTTTCACTCGAGCTCACCGTCTACGGCATTGCGCCGATCCACGTTGGTGTGGACGCCGTGGGCGAAGTCGCGCAAGTCGGGCTGCGGGCGCTGCCGGATTTGATCGCAGTGCGCGGGCCGTACAGCGGCGCAGTGCTGCAAGCCGACGGTTCGCTTTACCTCGCGCTCGACGCGCCGCTGGTCGCCGCGCGCGCTTGGTCGCTCCGTTCGACGGACGCGGCATGAGTTCAGCGCGCGCGATCACGCGCCTCACACTCGCCGACCTCGACGCGGTGCGCGCGATCCTCGAACCGAGCAAGCTTCACGTCGAGCTCGAGGCCGAGCTCACGCGCGAAATCGCTTTGCCTTGGGTGGTTCGCGCCGAGGGCGGCAATATTGCGGGATTTTTGCTGGCCTGGAGCGTCGCGGACGAGCTCCATTTGCTCGAGCTCGCCGTGAGCCCCGAGCGGCGCCGCCAAGGTTTCGCGCGCGCGCTGCTCGGACATTTGATGGAGCACGCGCGCGCGGCCAGAAAACGGCTATTGCTGCTCGAAGTACGCCGTTCGAACGAGGCTGCGATCGCGCTTTACGAGAGCTTCGGCTTTTCGGTGACCGGCGTCCGCCGCGGCTACTACTCGGACACCGACGAGGACGCGCTCGAAATGCGCATCACCTTCGATCCGACGAGCGGCGCAATCGTGCCGGAATCGGACTAAGCTCGGCGCGTGCTTCGTTCCGGCGAACCTCGACGCTTGGCGCGCGCGCTCGTGCTTTGCGCAAATGCGTGCCTCGGCTTCGCCTTCGTCAGTTGCGAAGAGCGCAAACCCCAAAACACCCACGACGCCGGACTCACCGAACCGAGCCCGAACGCGAGCATCTTGCCCGCGCCACTCGCCAGCGTCGGCGACACGACGGGCGTCGGAAAACCCGAAGATGCGGGCCGTCCGATCGTGGATGCCGGCGCGGACGCCGCGCCGCCCGAGCCGCGCTCGCTGCGCGAAGATCAAGCGCTGTCGAGCGAATTCTTGCACGAGCAGACAGGCGTAACGCTCGTCGCGCGCTTTCGCTGGCCGGACATCGCGCCCGTCGCGCGCACGGCCGATGTGAACCCGGACACGGTGCAGCATTTGCGCGATGTCGTCGCATTCGACGTCGTGGTCGACCTCGCCGGCAGTCATATGCGACTCGCGTTTGCCTCGCGCGCGTTCACCGTGCCGCCCGGCAGCGAACTCCACGCGCGCGACGATCTCTACGGCCACGCACTGCTCTGGCCGAATCGGATCACCTACACGATCCTTTCGCCGGGCACGCTGCGCAGCGTGCTCGGCGAGCAACGCGCGGACGTCGTGCCGCTCGCTCGGGCGCGCGTCAGTGCGATGCCCGAAGGTTCGCTGCTCGGCCAGAACACCGAGCGCTTCGAGCTATCGACGCCAACCGGCAAGCTCGAGCTCGAACAGGCCAAGGCACAAAATCCGCCCCCCGCGAGCGGCGGCTGGCCGAGCGGCGCCACGCTTTGCCACCTCTTGCTCGAGCTCGTCGGCGCGTCGCCGGCGAGCGCGGCGTGCCGGGCCGATCTGTTGCCGCTGCGGGCCGTATACACTTGGCCGAGCGGCGCGCACTTTGCGTTCGAGGTGTCGCGCGTCACACGGCGCGGGGATTTGAATCCGCCGTCGCTCGCCATGCCGCCGAACGGCGCCGAGTTTCGCCAGAGCGAGCTACCGCCGCCGCCGCCGACTGCCTTGCTCTCCGACAACGAGCTCCAAGATTTGCGCTTGCGCGCTGCGACACGCTCGGAAAAACCCGAGCCACTCGCACCGAAGAGCGGTCTCGTCGCCGTGAACCATAGCGAGAGCCTGCGTTACATTTGCCTCGACGGCACGCCCGTCGCGCGGCTGCCTCCTGGCGCCGAACAGCCGCTCGCCGGAGTCCGCAGCGGCAAGTATCAAATCGGCGCGCGCGATTTCTTCGGGATCGAAGATCCCGTGGCTCGCACGCTGGAAGTGCCGGCTCGCTTCACCCTGGGGGATGATGCGGAAAAAAGCCGTTGAGCGTCAATTGAGGCCGCGGCCGCCCGCTTCGTAGTCTTCTTCGCTGAGCTCGCTGCCCTCGTAGCCGCGTTCGACCAGCCGCGCGTGCAGCGCCTCGACTGCAACTTCGATGGTCTCGAAGCGCGTGGAGAAGGAGAAATATTCGTCCTCCGGCAGTGGCGGCAGCGAAGCCAAGCGTTGCGCCAAAAACTCGTGATCCTCCGGCGCGACGCGCAGCTGCGAGCGCGGGCCGTCATGTTCCGTCCCGGAAAAGACCGCGTCGTACGCGATGCCGATGGGATTGAACCAAAGAAAAACGAGACTCGAGCAAATCGCCCAGTCATGCACGTTGATCGTCGGCACGCGCCAAAAGCCACCGAGGCGCGCGCGCACCACCTCACCGAAGTAAGCGCCTGCTGCGCGCGTGATCAACGGCTCGAGCTCGGGCCGCTCCTTGATCGTCTCGCGCGAGAGCGTGGCGTAGTGATCGAGCAGCGGCAGTGTCTCGGGTGTGAAGTCGAGCTCGACTTGGAGCGCGCGACGCACGTACTCGAGGCAGGCGCTCACGTAGTCGGCGATCGCTTCGGGTGGCGGTTGAAACTCGGTCATCGCGTTCGCGCTAGGGCTTAGCATGGGGACCCGCTGGACAAACGGCGCCCGAATTTCCTGTGCTCGGCCATTGAGAGCGAGTGCGATCTGGCCTTCGAGTCGCGCGGCACTGAAATCTAGGACGAAGCAACAGCCGAAAAGCCGCTCAGATCACCGGTTCTGGCTTGCACGCTGCGCCCGGGCGCAGCAAAGCGCCGCAAAAAAACGCTCAGCAGCGCCTCGAACCGCAGGCCTTGGCGATCGTGAGCGACCACAGCGCCTAAAAAGGCTGGACTTAGGGCCCGGGCCCAGGCCGAGCGTTGGCCCAAAGCCGCGCGATTCGGGCTTGCGCCGGAAAGCGGAGCGAGGGATGACGGTGCCTTACGTTCCTTTCGGAGCGTGTTACTCTCAAAAGTCTCCCATGCGCCTCGGCATCTTGAGCGACATCCACGCGAATTACGAAGCGTTGAGTGCCGTTGTCGAAGCGTTCAAGCGCGAAGAGGTCGACAAGTATTACTGTCTCGGTGACACCGTCGGTTACGGCGGCTCGCCGAACGAGTGTGCCGACATCATTCGCGGCTTGGTCGAAGCGACGATTCTCGGCAATCACGACGCCGCGGTCGCCGGTCGCATGGACTACTCGTACTACTACGAGGCCGCGCGCCACGCGCTCGACACGCATGCTCAGCTCCTCAGCGAAGAGAACATGCAGTGGCTGAAGGGCCTGCCGTATCAACTCAAGCTCGACGAAATCGGCGTGCATTTGTGCCACGGCTCGCCGGTTCGGCTCGAAGAGTTCGAATACATCTTCGCGCCCGAGCAAGCGCGCGAGTGTTTGCCGATGTACGACGAACTCGGCCACATCACGCTGATCGGCCACTCGCACTTGTGCAAAGTGTTCGCGCTGACCAAAACCGCGGTCGAGGAACTGCCGCCGATCGACTTCGATTTGCAGCCCGATCGCAAGTACATCGTCAGCGTCGGTTCGGTCGGCCAACCTCGCGACTACGACAACCGCGCAAGCTTCACGCTCTACGATTCCGAGCGCAAACGCTTCGAGTTCAAGCGCGTCGAATACGACATCGAAACCGCGGCTGACAAAGTGCTCCGCGCCAAGCTCGAGCGCAACTTCGCGCATCGCTTGTTCATCGGCGTTTGATTTTTGGTTGGGTTGCCCTGAGCACTCAGGGCCGCATTGCGCCAAACGCCGAGCGCATCACTGCGCGATCGACCATTCGGTCGCGGTCGGCGTATCCATCAACGTAACGCCGACAGCAGCGAGCTCGTCGCGAATGCGATCGCCGGCGGCAAAGTCCTTGTTCTTGCGCGCGTCGGCGCGACCTTGCACTTTGGCCGCGATTGCATCGGCAGTGAGCCCGCGAAGCGCCATGCGCCGCGCTCGCACGCGCGCGAAATATTCTTCCGGCGTCGCGCCGAGCAAGCCGAGGTCACGCGAGAGCTTGCCGATCGCCGTCAGCGAAAGCCGCGCGAACACACCGGCCGCGCCTTGAAACGCGCTGTCGTTCTTGCGCCTTTTCGCCAGATCCGCGACCTCGTTCGCGACCAGTGCGAGCTCGCCGAGCGCGGCCAGCGCGACTGGCGTGTTCAAGTCGTCGTCGAGCGCCGCATCAGCCAGAGCTTCGGTTTTGGCGATGCGCTCGCGGAACGGCGTGAACTCGGCCGGCAACTTGCCCGGCGAAGTGAGCCCGGCCGAAACCAATTCGCGCAAGCGCTGCACCGCGCCGTACACATAATCGACGCGCCGCTCGGCTTCGTCCACGCCCGGAAACACCACGCGCCCCGACTCGAGCTGCTCGGTATCGAACTGGAGCGGACCGCGGTACTGCGCGCCCAGCAAGAACCAGCGAAAGCCTTCGGGGTCATTGCGCTCGAGCACATCGCGCACAGTCACGAAGTTGCCGAGCGATTTGCTCATCTTCTCTTTGTCGACGTTCACGAAGCCGTTGTGCATCCACAACTTCGCGAGCGGCCCTTGGCCGGGATGCGCCGCTTCACTTTGCGCGACTTCGTTCTCATGGTGCGGAAAAATCAAATCCATCCCACCCGCATGCACGTCGAAACCATGGCCTAAAAAGTGGCTGCACATCGCGGAGCACTCGATGTGCCAACCAGGCCGGCCGCGACCCCACGGGCTGTCCCAGCCCCACTCTTCGGAAGCCGCGCTCTTCCACAGCGCGAAATCCAAAGGATCGTGTTTGGCGCCGTCCTTCTCCACGCGCGCGCCGGCGATCAAGTCGTCGATCTTGCGGCGCGAGAGCTTGCCGTAGTCGCTGAAGCTCCGCACCGAGAAATACACGTCCTTGCGACCGTTCGCCGAATCGACGACGTAGGCGCTGCCGTTTTCGAGCAAAGTCGAGATCAGTTGGAAAATGTCGCTGAGGTGCTCGCTCACGCGCGGCTCGTGATCCGGCGCGAGACAGCCGACTTCTCGCATTTGCTGCTGGTAGATCAGAGCCATACGCTTCGACAGCTCGAGCGGCGGCTCACGGTTCTTTTCGGCGCGCGCGAGGATTTTGTCGTCTACATCGGTGATGTTTCGAACGTAGTTCACTTCGACGCCTTTGCCGCGCAGTCGGCGCACGAGCAAATCCGGCGCCAGTGCGGCGCGGGCGTGACCGGCGTGCGGCACGTCGTACACCGTCGGACCACAACAGTAGATGCCCACGCGCTCGCCTTTCGGCGACAGTTCTTCGATCGTGCGAGTGAGCGTGTTGTAGAGCCGCGGTAGTGAAGCCATCAGAGGGCGACAATTCTACCTCAGTCGGAGCGCGTCGCGCTCTGGGCTAAAACTTAGCGCCAAGAATCCCAGCGTCCCGGACCGGGTCCAGGCAGCCCGGAACCGCGCGTCGAAGGCGGCAAACCAAATCGACTTCGCGGCACGTTGCGAAAGCCGGTGAACACCGAAGCCTGCGCCCGCGTGCGTCCGGACATCGCGATGCGAACGCCGAGCACGCCCGCCAAGAAGCCGCCAATGTGCGCGAAGAACGCGACGCCACCCGACGAACCGAGCCCAAGCGACTGCACGCCGCCAGTGAGATTGAGCAGGAACCATTCGCCGATCACGACCCAGGCCGGCAGCGAGATGAAGAAAATGAACACGAACACCGTCACCGGCGCGCGTGGATAGAGCACGAGGTACGCGCCGAGCACGCCGGCGATCGCGCCCGATGCGCCCACCATCGCGGCCGGGCTCGACGTATTCGTGAGCACTTGAGCCACGGCCGCGCAGACACCGCAGCAGAGATAGAACGCGATGTAACGCAGGTGCCCGACCGCATCTTCGATGTTGTCGCCGAAGATCCACAAGAACAGCATGTTGCCGCCGAGGTGACCCCAGCCGCCATGCATGAACATGCTGCTGAAGATGGTGAAGCCTTCGCCCAGTGGATCGGCCCAAATGCGCGTCGGCACGAGTCCGTAGCCCGAGACGACGTAGCTGTCGCCGTGAGCCAAGATCTGCGTCCATTCGTAAAGGAACGCGACGATGTTGAGCGCGATCAACGCGTAGTTCACGTACGGCGTCGTTCGCGTCGGATTTTGGTCGGCGACCGGAAGCATCGACGCACACTTTAGCCTGAATCCGAGGCCCGTCCCGAACGGCGGGTTCGCCGCCTCTTCCGCCCTTTGAGGTTGATGCTAGGGTGGCGGCGTTCATGGTGCGCCGCGGGCTTTCGCGCTTGGTTTCCTGGATACTCGTTGGGTCCGCGCTCTGCTTCGGCTGCGCTTCGACGAGCTTCGACGGACGCATCTATCACAGCGGCGAAATGCACTTTCGCGTTGGCCAAATTCCGAACTCGTGGCGCAGCATCGACGACGACGCGCTGCTCTCGTTTCGCGACGACCCGGCGAACGCAACCGTCGCGTTGAACGGTCGCTGCGGCGTCGACGGGGACGACGTTCCACTCGCATCGCTCACCCAGCATTTGTTTTTGGAGTTCACCGATCGCGACGTGACTTCGCAAAAGACACTCAGCCTCGATGGCCGCGAGGCGATGCGCACCGAAATCGACGCCGCTCTCGACGGCGTGAAAAAGCACTACGTCGTGTACGTCTTGAAGAAGAACGGCTGCGTCTACGACTTCATGTACATCGCGCCGCCCGGCAGCGACTCGAGCGCGCTCGCGCAATTCGACGGCTTCGTGCAGGGCTTCGCGACCATCGAGTGAAAGATGGAGATCGCGTCCTCTCCCTCTAGCCCGCAGGCCTCGCCCGATCCGAATCGGCCGAGCATGGTACCGCGACCGAGCCTGGCGCCGCCGCCCCCGCCGCCCGGTTTTCTGGAACGAAAATCGGAAGAGGTTCTCGGCTTCTTCGAGCACATCGGCGTGATCTCGCGCATGCTGGTCGGCAGCGTTCGCGCCGGTTTTCGCCGTCCGCTCGAGGGCCGCGCGATTTTGCGCCAACTCGAATCGCTCGGCGTCGCCTCGGTCGGCATCGTGGTCGTGACCAGCGTGTTCATCGGCATGGTCATGGCCGTACAATTCGCGTTCGGCCTACAGAAATTCGGCGGGCTCGAATATACCGGAAGGGTGATTGCGTTGAGCTTCGCGCGCGAGCTCGCGCCCACGCTCACCGCGGTGATCGTCGGTGGCCGGATCGGCTCGGGCATGGCGGCCGAGCTCGGCGCGATGGCGGTGACCGAGCAAATCGATGCGATCCGCGCGCTCGGCGCCGATCCATTGAAAAAACTCGTCTGGCCGCGGCTGGCTGCTTCGGTGATCGTGATGCCAGTAGTCGCGGCGTTTTCACTCGTGCTCGGCTTCGCAGGCGCAATGGCGATCACCGATCTTCAATTCGATATCCCGTCCGCGTTCTTCTTTCGCAGCGCGCTGTCGGCGGTTTTGATGTCGGACTTTCTCGCCGGCATGCTGAAGACGCCGTTCTTCGGCGCGATCATCGCACTCGTCGGTTGTCACTTCGGCATGATCACCAAAGGCGGCACGGCGGGCGTCGGCAATAGCACCACACGTACCGTGGTCGTGATTTCGATTGCCATCTTGATCGCGGACTTTTTTCTGACCAAATTCGCGATCATTCTCTGGCCACAAGCTTGAGTCGTCCCGCACATCGAGCGCGCTCGCATCGGCGATCGCCGGCATTCTGCGGCATTTCTGTGCCGACCGAATGCGCGCTCGCGAGCGGTCGAAAGCTGTTGACCCTCGCATAGGGATGCTAAGCTTTGGCAACGTCGCCAGTGGGAAATTCTGCATGACCGTACAACGCGTCTTCACGATCTCCGAAATCAACGCGCTGATTCCGGATCTCTCCGAACTAGTCGGTGATCAGCTGCGAGAACAAAGCGATATCGAGCACGACTTAGCGGAGCTCACACGCCTGTCCGGGGTGACTCCGGATTCACTCGAACCTGGCGCGGACGATCGGCCCGAAGTTTTACGGCTCAAGCGAGACCTGAAAAAGCGAATTCAACGCTACGAAGC
>DASYCL010000202.1:0-1547 GCA_036500245.1 Polyangiaceae bacterium
GGTCGATACACGCGGACCTCCTGATGCTTGCTTAATGCATTGGCCGCTACGCTTGCAAACCCGCCCTAACGCTTCTGCGCTATCGAGCCGGATAGATTGAGTTGGGCCGCGATGTGCTCGCGTCCCCCGGACTTCATCCAGGTGTCGACCGCCTGCGCATAGTTGATGACTTCGCTCATATCCGAGTCGAACCCGAAAATGCGGTAGGGCAGCCCCAGGGCATCGAACGTGTCGCGCATCACCCCCATCCCGCGCACGAGGTTCGGCCCGCCGCGGCCGATCACGACATAGAGCGGGGTAGCGCCGTGCTTGCTGAAATGCTCGCGCAGTGCGTCCGCCATAGCGCGAAACGTCTCGAATATGTCGGTGTTGTTCGATTTTCCGCCGATGATGAACAGCACGTTGGTCTGCTTCAGCCAGTGCTTGAAGCAGATTCGCGCGACCTCCTTCATTTTTTCGTAGGGCGGGTTGCCGCCGAAGTCCGACGAGATGATGGCGTCGTCGCCAAGCAGCTCGGTCACCAGCGAATTGGCGCCGCCGCCGAATGTCGGCGCCAGGATCGTTCCCTTCGCGTTGATCACGTAGACGTCGCTCTGGCCCTGATAGGTACGGAGCTGGTTGATCTCCTGCTCGAAGTCCGAGAAGTCCATGGCAAACACGTGCGGCGGCAGGTTGAGGCGCTGCCAGCGCGGATCGTCGCGATCGAAGCCGCACTTGAAGTCGCACGCCACTGGCGTGAGACGTCCCCCGCGCTCGGGCCGCATGCGGATGGGGTTGAGCTCGAGCGCGGTCATCCCGAACCCGTGGTAGAGCTCCCACAGCTTCGGCAGCTGCTGCACCAGCGGTGAGATGAGCGGCTTGGGCGCGTTCAGCGCGGACAGCGCGTTGGCGACGACGAATGCCTTCATGCCGGTCAGCGCGTCGAAGGGAACCTGCGCCACCATCGACTTATCGAGCTCTTCGATATCCATCCCGCCGTGAGGGGTGAGCGTCATCGTCGGCGCTCGGAAGCGCGTCGAATCGGTGATCGAGAAATACACCTCGTGCTCGGCCGGCACCGCGCCTTCGAACGTCACGCCGTTGGCCTTGGCGAACTGGTTGCCATGGCGGTGCTCCACGAAGTAGAGACGCTCCTTTTCCTTGAGCGCCGTCTTGAGGTCCTTGGCGCGGCCGAGCAAGCCCGCCTTGCCTTTCTTGCCCACGCCGCCCTTGAACACCGGCTTCACGAAGACCGACCCGTGACGCTCGATCAGCGCCTTGATCTCCTCTTCGCTGGCATCCGGTCCGAGCACCTCCGAGGCAGGGAATCCCGCGAACTGAAGCAGCTTCGCGCCGTATAGCATGCCTGTGATCTGCATCGATTCCTCCTCGCACCCCGTGTTACCGGTTCGGTGGCCGATCCGTGTCGGGTTGGCCTCTGGCTGACGCGTGAGCACCTGGTCCGGGTGCTGATGACTCTACTGATGAAGTCCTTCAATCCAGCATTGAATCACCCGTGCGCGAAACGGATTTCGCACCCGCCCAGCACTTGCTGGTGAATGTCTGAA
>DASYCL010000203.1:0-2618 GCA_036500245.1 Polyangiaceae bacterium
CTTCGTTTTTTCCGCTCGTCGCTTACCAGCAGGTCAAAGACGTGGCCAAGCCGGAGCGCGACTACAAGTTTCGCCTGCTAGCGAACTTCAAGCGCGACGTGCTCGAGTATCACCACGCGCTCGGCGCCGAAGCCGCAAACGCAAAATTCGACGGCGTCACCGTCGCTGAAAAAGACAGCAAATGGATGGAGCCGGGTTCGGAAGGGAACAAGCTCGGCTACTTTCGCGTTTTGCGTTCACGCTTGCGATTCACGCTCGGAGCCGGTAGGTCTCGCGATTTCGAGCTCACTTCGCTGATCTCGTGGCGTGGCGAATGGTACGTCGTGCATTTGCACGGCTTCAAGTGACGGCTCATGTCCGCCGCAAGGTCGGGCTTTAGCGCGGAACCTTTCAACATACATCGTCCGGTCTCCGGGCGCTTCGCTTTCTGATTTCGGTGCTCTCGAACTCGAGCATCCACGTGGCGCCATTGTTTACCGAGCGGGGGCGAGGGCCCAGCGCGTCGGCAACTGCATGAGCGAGAGCTAGCGGCGCTGGTGGTTACGCGCCTTGGCGCGAAAGGTCGTATGCTTCCCCCAAGCTCGATTTCGTCGCAGCTAGCCGGAGACGGCTATTGCAGTCGGGCTCTGTTGGTGCAAAGTATAAGCTCGCCGCTCGGGGGGATCGTGCAAGAGCGCGGTCTACTAACCATGGCTAGTGATCAGACCATCAACACAATTGCAAAGGCGCTCGGGGAGTCTGACGAGGGCCCCGTCGCGCAAATCAAAGCAGTGGTGGAACACCTCGGCGAGCAGGCCTGCCTCACGCTCCTCTCTGAAACGGAGAAGATCGAAAAGGCCGGCGGCTTGATGCGGGGCGACGGCAGTGGTCGTCGCAGCCCCGGCGGAGTCTTCTTCTTCCTCGCCCGTCAGCGGCTGCCGCGTGACGTGCGCGCTGCCATCTTCAACGACAAGAAGCCGCGCGAGCCGCGTCCGGCCGGCGCAGCGCCGCCCGAGCCAAAGCCGAAGAGCTCGGCGGCTGCCGCTCCGCCGCCGTCGTCGAGCAGTGGGCTGCCGCGCCGTCGCGTATTCGAAGTCGTGCCGGCGTCGAAGCCGGCGCCGACCGCGAGCCAGCCTGGCGCGGGCGTTGGTGCTGGCAATGTCCAAGCCGCTCCAGTTCGGCAGGAGCCGCGCGGCGATTGGCCGCCCGCGCCGCCCGAAGGCGCGTACATCCCGCCGGAATTGCCGAGCGCGGTCGCACGCGCGAAAGCCAAACAAGCGGCCCACGAGGCGATCGCGAGTTTGAACCCCGCCGATCAGTATTTGATCCTGCTCGAACTGGTGGCGGAGCTTCACGCGCAATTCGGCGGAGAAGTGCCGCGCAGCGCCGCCGTCGAAGTGCCGCGCTCGGAGCGCAAGCCCACCGGGTTGTCGCAGCCGCCGCCCGAGCCCGAAGAGCGGGAAGAAGCGGAAGAGCCGAAGCCGCGCGCCACACGCACGAAAGCGGCCCGGCCCAAGGCCGCCTCCGCGAAAACACGCTCGCGCGGCTGAGTTTTTTCGCGCTGGCGGATCTCGGCGTCGGAGCGAGCTTTGGCCGCGCGGCCCGTCGATTTCGCGCAACCGCGGAAACTCCCGCCCCGATTCTCGCCCCGTGTCGCGCCACGAGGTTGCCTCGGCATGTAGGCTCAGGTCATATACTCGCGCCAATTCCCGTGAGAGGGCGGGCGTGATCGTCCTAGCTTCTTCGTTCGAACCGAGCCGAAAGGGTTTGCCGCGTGGTTTTCGGACCAGCGGCGGAGCTCTGCCATGACGAACAAGCGCAACCCCGAAGACGTGTCGTTCTTCCACCAGCGCGGGGAGGGCGACGATCCGTCCACGCTGCGTTCGATTGAGGTCGCGGATGAGATCGCCGCGGAGGTCGAGGACCTGCAACAGCCGGTTTACGTCGAACCTCAGCCGCCGGCGCGCATCTCGGATCACAAGACGATCGAAATCGAAACCGTGAAGCTCGCCGAGGACATCGATCCGCGGAAGCTCCCGACGGAACTTCGCCTCGCGCGGCCACCGAGCTTCGCGCCGGACTCGGGCGCGTTGCACGACCTCGGCTTGGTGAGCAGCCAGACTCCGCCGGTGCGACGCGTGCGTTGGCGCGTGCCGGCAGTGCTCGCCGCGCTCTTGGCTGCTCTGATCTTGCTCGCGTTAGCGCGCAGCGCGGCGCGCTCGCGTGCAACTCAGGCCGCGGCCGAGCCGGTCCAGAGTGCACAGACCGAGCTTGTTACGACGACGAGGAATGCCGAACCGGCGCCGCCAGCAGCCGCGCTCGAACCCGCGCCGAACCCCGAACCCGCGCCGTCCGCGCCCACGGCGATCGAGGACGCGCCTGCCGCGAGCAACGCCGAGTCAGTGTTGCCGAGCGCGCCCGAAGTGGGCACCAAAAAACATTCGCACTCCCATTCCATCCAGAAGTCGAGCGCGCAGCCGGCGGCGGGCGCGAACCCTCGCGCAGCCGACACCGCCGGCGGCACCCAACCCAAGCGCGCAATCTATTGAAGCGATGAATGCGACGAATCGAGCGAAAATGATTGGCCGGACACTAGCGGGCGCGAGCCTGCTCTTAGCTTGCTCGCTTGCCACTCCGGC
>DASYCL010000204.1:0-3995 GCA_036500245.1 Polyangiaceae bacterium
ACGACGACTTCGTCCGCGGCCGAATTGTTTTGGCGAATCAAGACTTCGTGCTTCGGCACGTTCGCGTACGGCTATTTCCAAGCCAGCGTCGTGCTCTTCTTGCCGATCTTCCTCGAACGCGAAAAGCACGTCGCCGAAGATCTCACGAAATTGATCCCGTTGTTTTTTGCGGCCGGAATGCTGCTCTTTTCGAACTACGCCGGGCGGCTCGGCGATCGCTACGGGCACCTCTTGTTGATGCGCGTGCTCGGCGCGATCGGCATGCTGATGGTGCTCGGCTTTGCTTGGCTCGATGCGTATCCACTGATGTGCGCCGCGGTGTTCGTCGCGGGCGCGAGCTTGGCCAGCATTTCGCCGATCAGTTTGGCGCTGCAAGGCGTGGTCGCGCGACCCGCGGAGTACGAACGCGGCACTTCGATGTACAACGCTTGCTACGCCGCAGGCATGCTGCTCGGCCCGCCAATTTCGAGTTATTTGTTCGAGCACTCGGGCGGCGCGGTGATGCTCGAGCAACTCGCGGCGATGTGGGCGGCGTTCGTCGCGTTCGCGTTGGTGTTCCGCGCAGATGACCCGGCTGCGGTGAGGAAAGTATTGCTGGGCTGAGAGCTTGTCGGGATCTGATCTGCCGTCAGATTCAAACCAGAAAGCCGCGCGTGCGACCAGCGGAGCCGCACGCTCCGCCACGCGCCCGCTGTATGGTTCGGGCATGAAGCTGATTCGATTTGGTGCGTCGGGTACCGAGAAACCCGGCCTGATCGTGGCAGGAAAACGCAAAGACGTGTCTTCGCTGTGCGCGGATTTCGATCGCAATTTTTTTCAAAGCGGGGGGCTCGAGCGGCTCCGCGCCGCGCTGAGTGCGCCGGGCGTGACCCTGCAAGATGTGCCGGAAAGCGCGCGTTGGGGCGCGTGCGTGGCGCGGCCGGGCAAGGTCATTTGCGTCGGGTTGAACTACAGCGATCACGCGGCGGAGACGGGCGCAGATGTGCCACCGGAGCCGGTTTTGTTTTTGAAAGGGTCGAACACAGTCGTTGGCCCGTTCGATGATGTGTTGATCCCGCGAAAGAGTCTGAAGACGGACTACGAAGTCGAGCTCGGCGTGATCATCGGCAAAGACGCGCGCTACTTGGACTCACTCGAAAGCGCGCGCGAGCACATTGCCGGCTACACGATTTCGCACGACGTATCCGAGCGCGAATTCCAGATGGAACGCGCTGGGCAATGGACCAAAGGCAAATCCTGCGACACCTTCAATCCGATCGGTCCGTTCCTCGCAACCACGGATGAAGTGCCGAACGTGACCGACTTGGCACTGTCGCTTTCAGTGAACGGCGCGCGCCGCCAAAGCGGCAACACCAAGACGATGGTCTTCGATGTCTTCTTTTTGGTGCACTACATCTCGCAGTTCATGACGCTCGAAGCCGGCGATTTGATCAGCACCGGCACGCCGCCCGGAGTCGGCCTCGGCATGAAGCCGCCCACCTATCTGAAAGCCGGAGACGTGGTCGAGCTTTCGATTGAAGGGCTCGGTTCACAGCGTCAAACGTTCGCACCAGCGTGAGCAGGGCAGCGGCAATTTCCGCGATTTTCCCGGCATTTTCGTTTACGTAAACGGCGCACGAACGGACATAAACCGAACTCGAAATAAGCCGGCAAATATCGAGCTCGCGTCGAGTAAACGAGCGCGTTCGATTCGTAATCAAGGCGCGCAGTGTGGCGCGCGTGAACAGCTCCGGCTTGGCGCGGCTTCTGCGATGCCCGTACGCTGAAGAGAAACTTCATGCGTTTCACGGCGCCTTTTCTCGCGAGCATCGCTCTCCTCACCCTGCACCATTCGGCACTCGCTCAGACCGACGTCGAACGCGCGACCGCGCGAGACGCCGCGAGCGCGGGCCTGGCGCAGTTTCAAGCAGGGCAATACCAACAAGCGATTGATTCGTTTTCGCGCGCCGAACAGCTCGTGCACGCGCCGACGCACCTGCTCTACCTCGCGCGCGCCGAAGCCAAGCTCGGTAAGGTCGTGGCCGCGCACGAGAATTACCTAAAAATCACCCGCGAAACGCTGGCTTCCAATGCGCCGAAGGCATTCGCTGACGCGCAAGCCGCGGCGGAACAAGAACGCGCAGCGATCGATGCACGCTTGGCATACGTCACGGTCTCGGTTCACGGCGCGGGCGCGGGTGAGCTCAGCGTGCTGATGGACGACGCGAAATTGCCGGCCGCGATGGTCGGCATTCCGTTACCGGCTGATCCTGGTCAGCACGTGTTCAAAGCGAGCGCTCCCGGCCAAGTCAGCGAGCCCGTCACGGTCACACTGAGCGAAGGCGGCAAGCAAAGCGTGCTCTTGAAGCTCGGTCCCGCGGGCGCTGGCGACCAGCCGAGCGACAGCGCGAGCAGCAATCAGCCGCTCCCGCAGTCGAACACGATCGACACCGGAGTGCCGAAGAGTCACGCCCTGCGCAGCGCGGCCTACGCCTCATTTGCGGTCGGTGCAGTCGGGCTCGGCGCAGGCGCGTTTTTCTTGGTCAAATCCAAAAGCACGCGTCACGACGCGGATCAGCTCTACAGCGCCTGCAACACGGGAAGCTCGACTGCGCTGTGCTCCGATCCGGCGCAAGAGTCCGCAATCGACTCCAAGGACAGCAGCGCGGACGGTCAGCGCCATCTCGGCGTGGCCGGCTTGATCGTTGGCGGAGTCGGCGCGGCGGCGGGCGTCGCATTCTTGATCTTGGACGGCAGGAGCCACGCATCGGCGTCGAACGAGCACGCAGCCGTGCGTGTGGTGCCCGTGCTCGGTTTTCGCAGCGTGGGACTCAGCGGCACCTTCTAACGATTCTCGACGAGTGAATAGATCATGAGCTTCAGCATCGACTTCGGCATCTCGAAAACTTGGGCCATGAAGGCACTCTGCGTGGCGCCGCTCGCGCTCATCGCGTGCGGCAGCACGAAGCGCGAATACGGCACGCCGGAAAGCGACGGGGGCGGCGGGAATTCAACCGAAAACGCCGGCAACGGCAATAGCTCCAGCGCCGGCAGCGGCACCAGCGCGAGCGGCAAAGGCGGTCAGGGCAGCGGCGAAGCCGGCGCGAGCGGCGAAGGCGCGGGCGACTCCAGCGGCGGCGGCACCACGGGCGCAAGTGGCTCGACCGGCGCGAGCGGCGAAGGCGGCTCCGGCGGCGGCCCGCCGCCGATCTGCGGCGCTCCAACTCAAACGTGCTGCGCGGGCAGCATGTGCCTAGCGGGCGAAACCTGTAGCGGCGGCACCTGCTCCTGCAACGCGAAACTCAGCGCGTGCGAAGACGGCTGCTTCGATTTCAAGAGCGATCCGAAAAACTGCGGCAGCTGCGGCCACGATTGCCTCGGCGGCGATTGCAACCTCGGCAGCTGCCAGCCGGTGCAAGTCGTAACGGGAGAAAAGTACGTCTACAGCCTCGCTACCAATGGCACCTATTTGTTTTGGGGCGCCGCGACGGACACGACCAGCACGAATTTCTACATCAGCCGGCGCCGCGTCGACGCTTCGGACGCCGTGAAGCCACTCGTTTCGAACGAATCCGGGACTTCTTCGCTCACGCTGAGCGGCAGCAAAATATTCTGGTTCACCAAGGGGCACTTGCGCGCGTGCGACGCGCCGGACTGCAGCACGGGCGCGTCCGACTTCATCCCGACCGTAAGTTCAACGAACTGCGGCTCGAGCATGTTGTTCAGCACGCCCAAAAACACGCTCTATTGGGGCTGCTTCGCGGACTACGACAACAACAACGGCCTCGTCGATGCTTTGACGATCGGCACGGTAAATCCGCTACCGATCGTGCCCACGCCCGCGAGCCCGGCCGCGCTGTTGAGCGACGACGAGAACCTGTATTGGTTGAACTCGTCGACCTTCACGAACAACGATCTGAACACCGACGGCGCAGTCGCGCGCATCCGGCTCAGCGACGGCTCGAAGACGACGCTCGCGAGCGGGCTTCAAGCGGAGCTCGGTACGTTCGCGATCG
>DASYCL010000205.1:0-3857 GCA_036500245.1 Polyangiaceae bacterium
ACAGGGCGCGCTGAATCCAGGTCTCGAGTAACGACAATAACTTTGGGTTTTTAGCGGCGCTCTGTCAACTTCACGCCATGCCCTCGCGCGATCTGGTCGACGCGGAGCGTCGCGCCGGGTGTGTCCCACCCGCTGGCGCTCGTGAACGGCTCATTTTTCATGAACCACGGCGTATCCAAGTCGACGAAGCGAAAGCCGCCCATGCCGGCCGCGAGGCACGCGGACACGGTCATCGAGAGCCGGGTCTCGACCATGCCGCCGATCATCAATTCGAGCTTTGCGGCGCGCGCCACGGCGACCATGTTCATGGCTTCGACGATGCCGCTCTTCATGGTTTTGATATTGATGGCGTCGACGGCGCGCTCCTGAATCAAATTCACGACGTCGCTCGCCGAGCACGCGCTTTCGTCGGCGGCAACGCGCGTTCCGGCGCGTTGTCGCACGCGCCGCAAGCTGTCGAAGTCGAATTTGCCGCACGGTTGTTCGAACAGCGTCACGCGAGCGCGCGCGTGGCCGAGCGCGGCGAGCAATTCGAGTGCGGCGTCCGCGCTGAGGCTCGCGTTCGCGTCGAGCACGAGCTCCGCGTGCGGCGCGGCTTCGGTGATTGCGAGCAGGCGCGCGCGATCGTGATCGAATGCCGCGCCACCGACTTTGATCTTGAGCGTGCGAAATCCATTTTCGAGCGCGCGGCGCGCCGCGCGCTCGGCGTCTTCGGGCGAACCGGTTGGGATCGTGATGTCGCTCACGAGCGCTTTTTCGGCGCCGCCGAAGAACGACCAGAGCGAGAGCTCGGCGCGCTGGCAAAAAGCGTCGAGCAGCGCGCTTTCGAAGCCGGCGCGCGCGCTCGGCACGGCTGGCAGCGCTTCGCGTGCGAGCTCGGCGGCGACGCGGAAACGTAGCGCATTTGCGCCGATAAATGCCGCGCGAGTGTCACGGAGCGCGCCGAGCACGGCGCTTTGCGTCTCGCCGCTGACGGCGGGAAATGGCGCGACTTCGCCGATGCCGACCGTGCCGTCCGAGAGCGTCACGGTGACGAGCACGTTGTTCGCGACGAGCTGCGCGCCGGTCGCGATACCGAATGGTTCGTGGAGTTCGATGTCGAGCGCGCGCGCCGTTACATCCGCGATGGAAATCACTCCGCGACGCTACACGCAATTTCTGTCGCGCGCCGGGCCGCTTCAGGCAAACCCATCAAAAATGGCATATGTAGAAGCAATGCGTCCGCTCGCGATCCTGATTGCCGGTGAGCCGGTGCCGGCTGCATTGGCGGCGCGTGGTTCGTTCGCAGCGATGATTCGCGGCGCAGTCGGCGATGCGTGGCAAGGCGAGTGGGCCGAACTCGATGGTCGCGCGGAGCTGCCCGATTTCGAGCGGTTTGCCGGGTTGATCGTGACCGGCTCATCGGCGAACGTGCCGACGCGCGAGCCGTGGATTTTGGCGATCGAAAACTATCTGGCGCGCGCGGTCACGGCGCGCGCTCGGGTTTTCGGGATTTGTTTTGGCCATCAACTGCTCGGCCAAGCGCTCGGCGGTGAAGTCGCGAAGAATCCGAACGGACGCGAGATCGGCACGGTCGAGGTCGAGATTTTGGGGTCTGATCCGCTCTTGACAGCGGCGCGCGGCGCCTTCACCGCCAACATGACGCACGTCGATTCGGTCGTGAAATTGCCGGCGGGCGCGCGCTTGCTCGCGCAGAGCCCGCGCGACGAGAACGCGATGGTGCGCTTTTCCGAGACGGCATGGGGCGTGCAGTTTCATCCCGAAATTGACGCGGAGATCATCGGTCATTATGTCGCCGCGCGGCGCGCTGCCATGATCGAAGAAGGGCTCGACGCGGACGCGATCGCGGCCGAGCTTCGCGATACTCCGGCTGCGATCGAGATTTTGCGGCGCTTTGCTGAAAGCGCGCGCTCGAAATGCTAGAAGCCCGGCCGACATGGGCTTCTCCTGCGGAATCGTCGGTCTGCCGAACGTCGGCAAAAGCACGCTCTTCAATTCGCTTTCGAACGCGAAGGCCGAAGCAGCGAATTTCCCGTTTTGCACGATCGAACCGAACGTCGGCATCGTGGCGGTGCCGGACGCGCGCATTGCTGCGCTGTCCAAGGTGTTCAACTCGGAGCGCGAAGTGCCGACCAGCATTCGCTTCGTGGACATCGCCGGCCTCGTGCGCGGCGCTTCGAAGGGTGAAGGCCTCGGCAATCAGTTCCTGTCGCACATCCGCGAAGTCGACGCGGTCGCGCACGTGGTGCGCTGCTTCGAGGACGAGAACGTGGTGCACGTCGAAAATCGCGTCGACCCCGTCGCCGACATCGCCACGATTCAGACCGAGCTGTGCTTGAAGGATCTCGACACCGCGCAAAAACGGCTCGATCGCGCGCGCAAACAAAGCAAAGGTGGCGACGCGACGGAGAAGCTCGCCGCCGCCATGTGCGAGCGCCTGACGGCGCATCTCGACCAAGGCAAGCCCGCGCGCTCGCTCACGGTCGACGAAAAAGAAGCGCCGATTCTGCGCGACATGCAGCTGCTCACTTACAAGCGCATGTTCTACGTCGGGAACGTCGACGAAAATTCGCTGTCGAACCTCGAGGCCAACGCGCACTACCAGGCGCTCTTGAAGTTCGCGAAGGAAGAGGGCTCGCTCGTGGTGCCGATTTGCGCCGCGCTCGAGTCGCAAATCGCCGAGCTCGAGCCGGCGGATCGGCCCGAGTTTTTGCAGAGCGTGGGCTTGAAAGAGCCGGGTTTGAACGCGGTGATTCGGACGGGATATGAGCTGCTCGGTTTGATCACGTTCCTCACCGCGGGCAAACAAGAGAGCCGCGCTTGGACGGTGCTCAAAGGCTCGAGGGCGCCGCAAGCCGCCGGCGCGATTCACACCGACTTCGAACGCGGCTTCATCAAAGCCGAAGTGATTTGGTGGGAAGATTTGGTCGCGCTCGGCAGCGAAGCCAAATGTCGCGAAGCCGGCAAGCTCGCGATCGAAGGCCGCGACTACCTCGTGCGTGACGGCGACGTGATTCATTTCCGGTTCAACGTCTGACGGGCGCGGAGGCCGCAGCGGCGTCCGAGAAGGCTGCGCGAAGTCAGCTCCGTGAAGTTCGTTTTCAAGTTGCACATGCAACTTGAACCGCGAGTCTCGAACCCGCCGCACGCGCGTTTTTGTTGGTTTTGCCTAGTGCGGCGCGGCGCGCACTGAATGAAGCCAGTCGCGGAAAGTTTCGACCGGCGTGGGGCCGCCGAAATAGCCGAGGAAGCGCGCGCCCCAAACGAGCAAGGTTGCAACGAGCAAGCCGAGCAGGAACACGGTCGCCGAGCGCGACGCGAGCCACGGTTTGAAGTTCGTGGCTTTGCGCGGACCGCGCACGAAAGTGAAGGCGGCGCTTGCCGTGAGCCAAGCGAACAGCGGTGAGATCACGAACACCAGCGGGTGCAGCGACCACGCGCGCTGAACGTCGCCGTGAAGGAGCGCGAGCGTGGCGCGTGTGAGCCCGCAGCCGGGGCACGGGATGCCGAGCACGCCGGCCATGGGACAGAGCGGAAAATGCGCGGCAGCAATCAGCGCGAACGCGCCGCCGATGCCGAGCGCGATCGCCGCGCGCGTGACGACGCCGCGATCGACGAGCTTACCGTCTCGGGCGAGCCGTTCCACGATGGGCGAGCTTAGCCGCTATCTGGCCACAAGCTCGCGCCGATGAGTCGCGCAGGAGCACCCCAACAAAAGAAAACGAGGCGCATGCTCGAAAGCGCGCGCCTCGCGTTCGTGTGCGCTCGCGCTCAGGACGCGGGGGGGAGCTGACCGCCGCCGGCCGCTTGCCAGATTTCGTTCAAATCAGTCGGCAAGAAGAACAATCCGAAGAACA
>DASYCL010000206.1:0-3020 GCA_036500245.1 Polyangiaceae bacterium
CGCGCGAGATATCTTGTTCGGGATGCGCTTTGGTTTCGATCTCTATGCCAACGTGCGGCCGGTTCGGGCGCTCGCCGATCACGTCGTGCCGCTCCGTGGGCGCGCGGCAAAGGACGTGAATTTCGTGGTTTTTCGCGAAAATACCGAAGGCATCTATGCGGGTATCGGGGGGCAGCTGCGGCGCGGTAGCGCTGATGAAATCGCGATCAACGAAGACGTGAACACACGCAAGGGCGTGGAGCGAATCATCCGTGCGGCCTTCGAGTATGCGCGCCGTGCAGGTCGCGGGCGCGTGCACATGGCGGACAAGTCGAACGCGATGCGGCACGCACACGAATTGTGGCTACGCGTGTTCCACGAGGTGCGCGAAGAGTATCGTGAGATCGCGGCGGAGCATTTGTACATCGACGCGCTTTGCTTCGAGCTCGTGCGCGATCCGAGCCAGTTCGACGTGATCGTGACGAACAACTTGTTCGGCGACATCGTTACGGATCTGGGCGCCGCGTTGCAGGGTGGGCTCGGTCTCGCCGCGAGTGTGAGCTCGAACCCGGATCATCCGGAGCGAGTGAAGCTATTCGAGCCGGTCCATGGTTCTGCGCCGAGGCTGGTCGGGCTCGGGCGTGCGAACCCAGTGGCGAGCCTTCTGTGCGTGAGCATGCTGCTCGAAGAATTAGGCTTCGCGGCCGCCGGCGCGGAGCTCGAGCGAGCGATTGCCGCGGCCGTGGGCGCGGGTGAAACGACGCCGGACTTGGGTGGATCCCTATCCACGCGAGGCGCGACCGACGCAGTCATTGCCCGCCTCGCGTCGGCCTGAGCGCCCCCCAACCACCAAAAACTCGGCTTGCGGCACTCGGCTGTGGTACGGCCGGAGCATGGTCGGGCAAGTCCCAGCCCGCGAGGAAGAGACAGCTCGGCTCACCGGCGCGCGAGGCGATTTCGTCGGTAGCTTGGGCCGGCGAGTCGAGGCTTTGCGCGCCGGGCTGCGCGCGGCGGAGGTTTCACCGAACGACGCAGCGCAGCGCAACGGACTCTTGCGCCGGGTGCACGCGCTCGCTTCAGCTGCGCGCGTGCTCGGCTTCGCGAGCGTGGCCGAAGCGCTGACCGAGGCTGAAAAGAAGCTGCGCAAGAGCGAGTTCTCGGACGTCGCGCGGGCGCTCGATCTGTTGCCCTCGTTGGTACTCGGCGTGCCGGTGTCGCTGCGGCCGCCTGCGGAGGTGAACGTCGATCGCGCGACGAGCACCTGGCCGCTGAGCGTGCTGATCTTCGGCGCGCAATCCTTGGCCGAGGCGATCAAAGCCGTTCCCGGCACGCATGTCGAATGTGAGCGAACCGAGGAACTCGCGCATGCGAAAGAGCAAGCGCGGCTGTTCGGCCCGGATTTGGCGATCATCGACGCGGACCGCGCCGGTGCGCGCGAGCTCGTCGAAACTTTCGCCAAAGATCCTGCGGTCGAGCCCGTGCCGCTGGTCGTGGTCGGTGATTTCGCGAGCCCGGAGGCGGCTTCGTCGTTCATTGCGCTCGGCGCCGCGCGCGTGCTCTCCAAGCCGGTGAGTCCGGAAACCCTGCAACGCACGGTCGTCGAGCTACGCGCGCTCGCCGCCGAGCCGCGCGCGAGTCGCGATCCGCTCGGCGAATTGTCGGTCGAGGCGTTGGCAGATCGCATCGCAGCCGAAGTGCGACGCGGACTCTTGGAAGCGGTCGAGCCAAGCGCGCGCAACACGGCGGTCGGTTTTGGCGACGGAGCCGACGTGATGGCCGCGGTTTGGGGCGCGGTCGCGCGGGTACGCGAGCTCGTGACGCTGCGCTCGAGCGGAGCGGTTCGCTTCGATCCTAGTGGGCCGGAAGGCGCCGTGCCATTCGCGGCTTTGGGCAGCGAGGAGCGCCGCGCGGGCGAACGCGGCTCACTCACCACGGACAACCGCGCCGCCGACAGTGTGTCTTTGCGCGGACGACGAATCGTCGTCGCTGATGACGATCCGGCGGTCGTGTGGTTCATGAGCGACCTGCTGAAGGCGATGGGCGTCGAAGTGCTCGAAGCACACGACGGCGCTCGCGCTCTGGCGCTCACGTACGACGCATGGCCGGACTTGGTAGTGAGCGACGTGCTGATGCCGAAGCTCGACGGTTTTTCGCTCTGCCACGAGATCAAGCGTGACGTTGCGGTGCGTGATGTGCCGGTAATTCTGCTGTCTTGGAAGGAAGATTTGCTGCAACGCGTGCGCGAGCTCGGCGGTGCGGCCGACGGCTATCTGCGCAAAGAGGCCGCGGCCGCCACAGTGGCCGAGCGCTTGCGCGAAGTGCTGCGCGCAAGGGCGCGCGTGGAAGAGCGTGTTGCAGCTGGAGGCGATGCGCGCGGGCGGCTCGATGGACTCACGCCGCGGTTGATCCTCGAGCTGGCGAGCGCGGGTCAGCGCGACGTGCGCGTGGGCATTCGGGACGCGGTGTATTTGTACGAGGTGCAGGTGCGGCGCGGCCGGCTCTGTTCCGCGTCGCGTAGCGCGACCGACGGCAGCTTCGAACGCGGTGAGGGCGTGCTTGCGGCGCTGCTCGGCGTGAGCGCGGGTCGCTTCATAGTAGAACCTGATTCGACGCCATTTCGCGGCGATTTCGAGGGTTCTCCCACGCAAATTCTCAAGTCGCCAATCGAACGCGCGCGGCGCGCGCTCAATTCGATCGCGGCCGGCGCGCTCGTCGGCGTCACGCGCGTACAGATCGATGCGGCGGCGATCGACGGCTATCTCGGTTGCACGCCTGAACCAGCGCGCGGGCTGTTGCAGAAGATCATCGACGGCGCGTCGCCGCGCGAATTGATCACGACTGGCGCTGTCGCGCCGCGGCTGCTCGAGGCCGTGCTCTCCGATGTCGCGCGTCGCGGTGCGATCGGTGGTGTCGAACGCGCCGACAGCGAGCCATCGCCGCCGCGCGGTTCGGATCCGCCTGCGATCGAGCCCCGCGAAGCGGCGGGCGACGACCGTCCGCGCGAGGTCATTCCCGCTCAGGTCGCGCCGTTCGCGTCGAAA
>DASYCL010000207.1:0-2974 GCA_036500245.1 Polyangiaceae bacterium
ATCCACGCTGCTTGGCCCGCACAAGGGAATGCCGTTGTCCAAGTCGCGGCATGCGTTTGCGTCGTCGTTCGCGCCGCTGCTGCCGCACGCGCAGACGAACAGACAAAGTGCTGCGATCCGAGCAAAGCGCGCGAACATGCCGCGACGACAGCACGAAGCCACACCCCCGCGCAATATTGCATGATGGCCCGCGCGGCAGTCCCCGCGCGGCCGTCGTTCGCCGGACTCGGCGAACGACGCAACGCGCCTAGGCTTTTGCAGGAGCTTTCCCGCCGCCGCTGCGCTGTTTTTCGGCGATGGCGATCAGCGCGTCCGCTTCGAGTACTCGCTGTTCGGCGCCGTGTTTGGCGACTTCGAGCATGGCGCGGCCGAGCATCTCGGTGGTGAGCACGGAGTCTGGAAATAGCTTTCGCGCGAGCGGAAAATCGGATCGCGCGAAGCAGCCATTTTTTAGGCCGATTCGCGCGAGTTTTGCCGATCAGGAAGTGAGCTCGCGAGCTTTTGCCCGCGCGGTCACTTCATGTTGACGGTGTGGCAGCCGCCGCAGCCAAAGCCTTCTTTGGTCGCGGGATCGAACGGCTTCATGCCCATCGCGGTCGCCATGTGCGGCACCACTTGCTCGGCCATGAACTTCGCGATCTCCGGCTTCTTCTCGAACTCGACCATCTTGCCGTCCTTCATGGTGAGCTTCGGCAGGAACTGGTGTGGATCCTTGAACGCCGGACCGTGGCAGGTCTTGCAGCTGAACTTGTCGTAGCGCTTGGCGTCGAAGCCTTTGAACACTGGCTCCATCTCGGGCACGACGTTCTTCTTCATGAACGCGACCTGCTGATCCTTCGTCATGTCCTTCGACCAGACATCGTGCGCGGGCGCCGCGGGCGCTGCGGGCGGCGCGCTCTCGGCCGGCTTCGGTGCTTCCGCGGTCGGCGCGGCGGGCGCTTCGGGCGCCGCTGGAGTTGCCGCGGGCGGCGGAGGAGGCGCTTCGGGCGCCGGTGCGGGCGCGCCACCACAGGCCGCCAAGGTCCAAATCACTGCAGCACAAAAGGATAGGCGAGGTGTTCTCATGGGCCGAGAGACTTACTGCGGTCTTTCGCGCCCTCCTACACCAAATATTCGAAACGCACTTTTCCCTCAGCGCAACAATGCCGGTTGCCCCCGAGGCTTTTCTGTTCGGCACCGATTCGGCCCATTGACCGCGCTTGTTTGCACTCGGATTGTCGTCGAAATCCGCAGCCTCGACGCGCTCGGCAAAATCCCAAACCCAGAACGACTCGCGAGTCACGCCTCGGGCACGCCGCCCGCGCGGCGCTTCACTTCCCGCGCACGTCCAAAGCCAAGCCCTCGCTAGCGACGATCACTTCGGTGCCTTTGGCATGCTCGGTGATCCAGTTCTGCGAGGTTTGGCCGATCGAATCGAGTTGGTCGTCGGTGCGATCCGGATCGTGATGAAATAGGATCAGCCGCTTCGGCTCGGCCAGCACGCCCAAGTTCAGCACGTCGTCCACGACGGAATGACCCCAGCCGTGTTTGTGCGGCATGTCGCTCATCAAATACTGCGAGTCGTGAATCAACACGTCGACGTCGTCGCTGAAACGCGCGAGTTCCTCGACAGTAACCAGCGCGTGCCCCGCGCGCAGCTCGTTGTCCGTGATGTACGCGAGCGAAGTGCCGCCGTCGTCGTCGATGCGGAAACCCTGCGCGCCGCCCGGATGGTTCAACATGATCCGGCTTACCGTCGCGGAACCGATGCGCCAGGTCGGCGCGTCCGGCTTCACGAACTCCATGCGCGCCGGGATGTCGTTGACGCTGACGGGGAAGTGGATGTCGTCGAAGATGTTGCGTTGAAAGCGCTCTTGAGCCTCGTTCGCCAGCGGATAAACGAAGATGTGATTTTCTTTGCCCCACAGCGGCCCGAAAAACGGCAGCCCGAGCACGTGATCCCAGTGCGTGTGCGAGAGCAACAAGTGCACCGGGGACGAGCGACCTTCGCGGAGCAGCGTGTTCCCGAGTTGGCGTAGCCCGGTGCCTGCATCGAGCGCCAACACCGAGCCATCCGAAAGTCGCACCTCGACGCAGGAGGTGTTCCCGCCGTAACGAGCAGTCTGCGGCCCTGGTGACGGAACCGAACCCCGAACGCCATAAAAAGTGACGCGCATCGACCCGGGCCACTCTATCAGCAAGCCCGAGGCGGTGACACGCGGCTTTCACGAAGTGTGCGGCTCTCGGTTGGTTCTTCGGCTTTCCTCGAGAAAAGCCCGCGTCTATCCGAGGCCGGCCCCGGATTTGGCGCGCCGACTGGAGCTCCTGACACAAAACGCCGATGCGGGTTCAATCGACGGACGTGGCTCGCCACGTTAGCGTGTCGGGGCATGTCTTCCGTGTTGGCTCCGGGACTCTTGCTCGCAGCTCCCCCGCTCGCTGATCCGAACTTCGAGCGCTCGGTCGTGTTGCTTTCGGCGCACGGCGCCGATGGCGCGTTCGGTTGGGTACTCAACGGCCAAGAAGCGATGAGCTTGTCCGAGCTCTTGGTGCGGACCGAGCTCTTGAGCGAGCCGCCGGATCTGCCTGGAGTCGCGCGCATCGGCGGACCGGTGTCGCAGGACCAAGTCTGGCTGCTCTACCCGAGCGGCCAGTTGCCCGCCGAACTCGACGGCCAGCTCGAAGTGGCCGAAGGGATCGTCGCCAGCGCGTCGCGCAAGGTGCTCGAAGTCGTCGCGATGGGTGAGGTGCCGCGCGGTCTAATCACCCTCGTGGGTTATGCTGGCTGGGGCCCCGGACAGCTCGAGAACGAGATCAAGGCGGGCGCGTGGCTGCCGACCGACGTGACCGCCGACATCGTCTTCGAGCCGCCGCTCGCCGATTTGTGGGCGCGCGCGTACGCCCGCATCGGCGCGACGCCGATGTCGTTCACGACGCGCACCGTCGGTTCTGCCTGAGCGCGCTTCACGCGCCGACCAGCGGCACGAAGATGCAG
>DASYCL010000208.1:0-1899 GCA_036500245.1 Polyangiaceae bacterium
CCGCACGCGCAGCAGCGCGCGCGGCTCCGTCGTGCGCCCCAATAGGCGGAATACGCTGCTCCAACCCACGCATTCCAAACACAACGAGACGAGCTGGGGCGTCGCGATCAGCGCGATGCCGATCACACCGACGTGCGCCACACTCTGACCGACGTGACTGAAGTCGACGCGGTGGAACGTGCAGTAGAGCAGCGAGAGCGCCAGGATCACGCTGCCGATTCGCACGGCGAACAGGCCGCTGCTTTCGATTTTCACCACGGAATGCCATGGTATCCGCGGATTGCGACGAGACGGTGTCGGAGTTTGAACTTGATCGCAACGCGGCGTTCAGTGCTCGTGCTCTCGTTGCGACTGCGACGTCTGTAGTTTCCCACCCTCGTTCAAGAAGCAACGACTGAGGCCATCTTGCACGCGGTAGAGCTCGGGCATCTCTCGGGGGCAACGCTCGAAGACCTTGGGGCAGCGGGTGTGAAAGCGGCAGCCGCTCGGCGGTCGCGCAGGCGACGGCACATCCCCGAGCACGCGCACGGAGGCGGAGCGCTGTGCCGGATCCAGCGATGGAACCGCGGCCAAAAGGCCTTGCGTGTAGGGGTGCTGCGGAGCCGAAAATAGCTGTTCCGCTGGCGCGCGCTCGACCACTTGCCCGAGGTACATCACGCAGACGTCCTCGGCCAAATAGCGCACGACCGAGAGATCGTGCGTGATGAACAAGTAGCTCAAGCCGAGCTCGGCCTGTAGCTCGGCGAGCAGGTTGATGATCTGCGCTTGAATCGAGACATCGAGCGCCGAAACGGCCTCGTCGCAGATCAAGAGCTTCGGTCCGACCGCGAGCGCGCGTGCGATGCCGATGCGCTGGCGCTGACCGCCCGAGAATTCGTGGGGAAAGCGCCACAAATAGTCGGGGTCGAGCTGGACGCGCCTGAGCATCGCCGCGACGCGCTCGGTGCGTTCGGCTTCGTTCGCGCCGATGCCGAACGAATGCATGCCTTCGGCGACGATGTCGCGCACGCGCATGCGGGGGTCGAGCGCGGTCATCGGGTCTTGAAAGACCATCTGAATGTCTTGCCGCGCGCGGCGCAGCGCGACGCGATCGAGCGCGAGCAAATCCTGACCGTTGAAAAAGACCGAGCCCGCGGTGGGCTCGATCAAGCGCAAAATCGAACGCCCGACGGTGGTTTTGCCGCAACCCGATTCGCCGACCAAAGCCGTGGTTTTGCCGCCGGAAATCGTGAGATCCACGCCGTCCACCGCGCGCACGTGACCAACCGTGCGGCGCAGCACGCCCTTCTTGATCGGGAACCAGGTGCGCAGCCCTTCGACGCGCAAGAGCGGCTCTCGACCTTTCACCCGCGCGCTCCTTTTTGTTCCAACTCGACCGCGTGGCACTCCGCCGTGTGCGTTTCCGAAATCTCGGTCTCGCCCGGCACGACTTCCGGACACGGCTCGAACGCGCGCGGGCAGCGCGTGCAAAAGCGACAACCTTTGGGCCAATTCTCCGGTCTCGGCACCACCCCAGGAATCTCAGTGAGACGTTCACCGCGCTTGGCCAAGGCCGGAATCGAGCGCAGGAGGCCTTGCGTGTAGGGGTGGCGCGGCGCGCGCAACACTTCGTCCCTCAGGCCTCGCTCGACGATGCGGCCTGCGTACATCACGGCGATGCGATCCGCGAGCTCGTTCACCACGCCTAGATCGTGCGTGATGAGTAAAATCGAGGAACCGAAATCGCGGCGGAGCTCGCGCAAAAGTTGCAGGATTTGCGCCTGAATCGTGACATCGAGCGCAGTCGTGGGCTCGTCCGCGATCAACAATTTCGGGCGCGTGGCCAGCGCCATCGCGATCATCACGCGCTGTTTGAGTCCGCCCGAGAGTTGGTGGGGGTACGTGTCGAGTCGTGCGCGC
>DASYCL010000209.1:0-4180 GCA_036500245.1 Polyangiaceae bacterium
CGCTGGTTCCGTGAGTTCGGCGATAAGAACAAGGACGTTCGCGTCAATTATCAATCGACCGGCAGCGGCGCCGGCATCAAAGCGTTTACCGCTGGCCAAACCGATTTCGGCGCCAGCGACGCGGCGATGACCGACGAAGAGATCAAGGCCGCGAACGACAACGTCGTGCTCTTGCCGATGACCGCAGGCAACATCGTGCTCGCCTACAATCTCGAAGGCGTGACCGAGCTCAAGCTCTCGCGCGAAGCTTATTCGGGCATTTTCCTCGGCACGATCAAAAAGTGGGACGACCCGAAGATCACCGCCGCGAACCCCGGCGTGAAGTTGCCCAAGCTCGACATCTCGGTCGTGCATCGTTCGGATGGCAGCGGCACCACGTTCGTGTTCACCCAGCATCTCGCGGCGATCAACGAGAAGTGGAAGTCGGGTCCCGGCGTCGGCAAATCCGTGGAATGGCCCGCCGGCGTCGGCGGCGCCAAGAACGACGGCGTGGCCGCGCAGATTCACCAGACCCCCGGTGCGATCGGCTACATCGAGTACGCCTTCGCTGCGACGACGAAACAACCGACGGCGTCGCTCGAGAACAAGGCCGGGAAATACATCGCGCCTTCGCTCAAGTCTTCCGCGACCGCGCTCGAAGCGGTCGAGCTTCCCGCGGACTTGCGCGCCTGGGTCACTGATCCCGCGGGCGACGACTCGTATCCAATCGTCACTTACACTTGGATCCTCGCGAAGAAGAAATACGAAGACAAGGCCAAGGCGGACGCGCTCAAGAAGGTGCTCAAGTGGTGCCTGACCGACGGTCAGAAGCTTTCGGAGAGCCTGTTTTACGTGCCGCTCCCGGACAAGGTATCGGCGGAAGTGCTGAAGGCGGTCGACACGATTCAGTGATCGGGCGGCGGCGTTGCGGGATCGCCAGCGGGTCCCGCGCGCTCGTCTTCGAGAAAGTGCAACATGGCAGATTCAACGCTCAAAGCCCCGCCTGGTCCGGATCTCTCGGAAGCTTTCCGTTCGTCGGTCTCGCGTCCGCCTACGGCATGGCAAAAGGGCTTCGACGTCGTGTTCCGCAACCTGGCGCACGCATTCGGCATCTTGGTCGTGCTGCTCTTGGCCGGCATCGTGCTCGAAGTGATGCGCCACGCCGGCGCTGCCATGGGCACTTATGGTCTGCGCTTTCTGACCACGTCGACGTGGGACGCGAACCGCGCTGATTTCGGCATCTTGCCGGAGATTCTCGGCACGCTTTACACGTCGATCCTCGCTCTGTTCATCGGCGGTTTTTTGGGCATCACGGTCGCGTTGGTGCTGAGTCAGGGGTTCGTGCCTCGGCGTGTCGAGCTCGTGCTCAAGAATGTGATCGAGTTGCTCGCTGCGATCCCGAGTGTGGTCTACGGCTTGTGGGGCATCTTCGTGCTCGTGCCGGCGGTGCGCGGGCCTTCGGGTTGGCTGAACGAGCACTTCGGTTTCTTCCCGCTTTTCTCGACGCGCTTGAGCGGGCCTGGGATCTTGCCCGCGTCGCTCGTGCTCTCGATCATGATCTTGCCGACCGTGACCGCGATCTCGCGCGAAGCGATGGCCGCGGTGCCGAAGCGGCTCGCTTCCGCCGCATACGGTCTCGGCGCGACGCGCTGGGAAGTGATTTTCCGCGTCGTCCTGCCGACCTCTGTAGGCGGGATTTTCGGCGCGCTCGTTTTGGGTTTTGGGCGCGCGCTCGGTGAAACCATGGCGCTCGCCATGCTCGTCGGGAATGCCAACGTGTTCGGCCTCTCGCTATTTTCGCCGGGCAACACGCTGGCGGCGCTGCTTGCCAATCATTTTCCGGAAGCCGGCAAGGTCGAGGTCGGCGCGCTGATGTACGCGGCGGTCGTGCTGATGCTGATCACGCTGACCGTGAACGCGCTCGGCTCGTTCATGATGCTGCGCGCCACGCGCGAGCTGAAAGGGCTCAGTTGATGGCAAACGCCACGATGAATTCGCAAGTTGCGGGTGCAAGCTCGACGGTTTCGTTCCGTCACTCGTTCGCCGATCGCCGCACGCTCGGCAACTCGATTCTAACCGGGCTCGCCGTCGTGCTCTCGCTGATCGCGATGTTCCCGCTGTTCTCGGTGCTGTACATGCTGCTGGTCAAAGGCGCGGCCATGCTCAGCCCAACGTTGTTCACGGAGCTCACTCCGGGCGCGGGCATGGACGGCGGCGGCATCTCGAATGCCATCGTCGGCACGCTCGTGGTGGTCTTGGTCGCGACGACTCTGGCCTTGCCGCTCGGCTTCATGGGCGCGGTTTATTTGGCGGAATACGGCGGTGAATCGCGGCTCGCGACGGTCGTGCGCTTTGCCGCCAAAGTGCTCACCGGTTTGCCCTCGATCCTCGCGGGGGTGTTCGCGTACGCGCTCGTAGTCGTGACCACGGGCTCATTCAGCGCGCTCGCGGGCGGCGCGGCGATGGCGATCTTGATGGTGCCGACGGTGATGCTCACGAGCGAATCGGCGCTGCGCGCGGTGCCGGCCAAAATGAAAATGGCCGCGTTCGGCATGGGCGCGACGCGGGCGCAAGTCGTACTCAAAATCGTTACCCCGACAGCGGTGCCCGGCATCCTCACCGGCGTGATGCTCGCGCTCGCGCGCGCGATGGGCGAGACCGCGCCGCTGCTCTTCACCGCGCTCTTCAGCGACTACATGTTCGAGGGCAAGATCAGCCAGCCGATCGCGTCCCTCTCCGTGCTCATCTACAACTTCGCTGGCAGCCCCTTCGAGCATCAGGTGGCGCTCGCTTGGGCCGCATCGCTCGTGCTCGTTGCCATCGTGCTCGTGCTCAACGTAGTCGCGCAGATCGCGACGCGGCGCCCCGAAGAACACGGATGAACAAGTTATCGCCACTTAAAGGTAACCAACCATGACTATGAATGTCGAAGAAGTGTCCCCGAGTGCGTCGGTCCCGAAGGAATCCGGCCGCGTGAAAAGCTCGAAATCAGCCGCGCAAGGCGTCGTGGCTCCCGGCCAAGTCGTGATGGATTGCCGGATCAAGACGCTGCACTACGGTAACTTCCTCGCGGTGCGCGACACCGATATACCGATCGTGACCAACGAGATCACGGCGTTCATCGGGCCATCGGGCTGCGGCAAGAGCACCGTGCTGCGCAGCTTGAACCGCATGAACGATTTCGTGAACGGCTTCCGCTTCACCGGCTCGGTGCAATACCGCGGCGCGGACATCTACGCCGAGGGCATCGATCCCGTCGCGGTGCGGCGCTCGATCGGCATGGTGTTTCAGCAGCCGAACCCGTTCGCAATGAGCATCTACAAGAACGTTGCGTTCGGCCTCAAGCTGAACGGCTTCAAGGGTGACTACGCCGAGCGCATCGAAAAAGCGCTGCGCGGCGCCGCGCTCTGGGACGAAGTAAAAGACAAGCTGCACACGAGCGGGCTCTCGCTCTCCGGCGGGCAGCAGCAGCGCTTGTGTATCGCGCGCGCCATCGCTGTCGAGCCGGACTTGCTCTTGATGGACGAGCCGTGCTCGGCGCTCGATCCGATCGCTACCCGCCGCGTGGAAGACTTGATGCTCGAGCTCAAGGAAAAGTACACGATCGCGATCGTGACCCACAATTTGCAGCAAGCGCAGCGCGTCGCGGACAAGACCGCGTTCCTGTTCGTCGACACGACGGCAGGCGGCCGCACTGGCTACTTGATCGAATACCGACCCTCGGCGGAGCTCTTCGAGGACCCGCGCGAGGAACGCACGAAAGCCTATATTCGCGGCGAATTCAGCTGATTTTCGCCGCGAAGGTGGCGCTCAGAACGACCACCCGACATCCAAATTCAAGAGCGGTGAAAAGCGGCTGCCGCTGTTCGAATCGCTCGCGCCCGTGTTGTCGTGCGCTTCGGCCTGGGCGACGAGATATTCTACGCCGAACTGGACGAGGAACGTGAAGCCTCCGGCGGTGATTAGCTTGTAGCCCGCGAACGGTCCGAACGCGGTGCCGGCGGCAGTGCCGGTCACGCCGTTACCGTTGATTGGACCGTCCGTGTCGACCTTCACGTACAAGAGCTGGCCGCCGACCTGGAGGCTCTTGAACTTTTTCAACGGATACCAAACCACGCGGCCGCCGAGCTCATAGGCTTTGAGCCGGTACGGCGCGCTCGAACTGTCGATCGTCGTCGAATCGATCGTACCGTAGCCCGCG
>DASYCL010000210.1:0-5547 GCA_036500245.1 Polyangiaceae bacterium
ATTTGACACGACAAGGCGAAGTGCAGAGCTCATCGTACCCGTTGACGACCAAGTTGGTGTGCGCGACGCCCGCGCTTGCCGCGCGGCGGTACAAAGTGACCGGCTCCCCCTCGGCTTTGAAATTCACCGCGGCCTCCGGGCCTTCGACGGTGACGAACGGTTTCACTCCGCGCTTGTTCTCTCGCCCAGAAGCCGGTGACTCGTCGTCATCGTCGTCGTTGCGGCGCTGCTTCGGTTGCGCTCCCGGCGCGCCGCTCGCGGATCCCGCGTAGTCCACGTTCGCGAACGGGATTTTCCGCGTCTCACCCGTGATCAGCACGATCGTGACGAAGTCGTTTGGCTTGAGCTCCGCGATCGTTCCGCGAAGCATGCTGCCGTCTTTCAGACGCACTAAGTCCGGCGCCGCCGCGGCCGGCGCTGGAGCCGCGGTCGGAGCCGGCGGCGCATCTTGCGCGCGCGCCGTTCCGACGACGAACAGCGATGAAATCCCCAGACCAAGTAACGACCACCGCGAAACCCACACCCTTGAGTTCTTCATGTCTGCGCCCTTAAAGCACAGATCGGCGCAGAACCACAAGCATGACGCTCGGCTCCGCTCTGACCGCTCGCTACGCCTTGACCAGCAAATTGAAATTCGCGAAGCGCGAACACGCTCGATGAATGTCGCGCATCAGTTGCAGGCGATTGGTGCGGAGCGCGGGGTCTTCGACCATCACGAAGACGTCTTCGAAGAATTGCGCCAAAACCGGGGAGAAAACCGCGATCGCGCCGAGCGCGCGTTCGTAATCGGAGGCGGTGGTGCCGCCGCCGAGCGCGGCTTTGAGCGTTTGGAAAGCGTCGAATAGGCGCTGTTCGCTCGGGTGCACTTCGGACTGCACGGCGCTCGGGGGTTTGAGCTCGCCGGGCGGCGCTTCGCGCGCGATGTTCGCCGCGCGTTTGAAGACTTCGCCCGCCGATGTGCGCACGCTCTCTTCGATCTTGCCGAGCGCGGCCGCGCGCAGCGCGACATCGTATGGGTCGTCCGCGGACGCCGCGACGCACGCGTCCACGACGTCCCCGGGTTCGCTCAGCACACCGCGCAGGCGCTGGCGCAAAAAGCCGCCGAGTTTGTCGGCGGTCGCGTCCGCGCCGAGATCCAATTTCACGCCGACGAAGGTTTGATGGCTGGCGTGAATTGCGTCATTCAAACCGATGCGCCATTGCTTGTCGAGCAAGGTACGCAAGAGCCCGATCGAGGCGCGGCGCAGCGCGAGCGGATCGGCCGCGCCGGTCGGCAAGAGGCCGATCGCGAAGCAACCCACGAGGGTGTCGAAGCGATCGCACAGCGCGACGAGCGCGCCTGCGTCGTCTTTGGCGGTCGCGTCTTCGGCACCGCGCGGCAAATAGTGGTCGGCGATGACCGACGCGACCGCGGGCTTCACGCCTTGCGCGAGCCCATAGGCCGCGCCCATTTCGCCTTGCAATTCCGGCAATTCGCGCACCATCAGCGAGACCAAATCGCATTTGGCGAGCAGCGCACCTTCGCGCGCGGTCGCGATCACTCCCGCGTCGAGGCCGAGCTTTTCGCCGAGTAGCGGCACCAGCGCTTCGATGCGCCGCACTTTGTCGCCCACGCTGCCGAGCCGCTTGTGAAACAAGATGCCATCGAGATCCGCGCGGCGCTTGGCGAGCGGGATCTTCAGATCTTCGTCGTAGAAAAACTTCGCATCCGCGAGCCGCGCGCGCATCACACGATCGTTGCCGAGCCGAATGTTTTCGGGTTTCAGCGCGGTGCCGACGACCGCCAAATACTTCGGGAGTAAACCGCCTTTTTTGTCGCGCACGCCGAAGTAGCGCTGGTGGCCCTTGGCCACGTCCAAGATCACGCGCTCGGGCAAAGCCAAGAATTTTTCTTCGAAGTTGCCGACCACGACCTGCGGTTCTTCGACGAGCGACGCGTTTTCCTCGACCAAAAATCCGTCTTCGATCAATACGCCGTTGATCGCCTGGGCCGCGGCGGAGAGCCGCTCGACCATCGCGCGTTTGCGCTCTCCTGGATCGACGAGCACGTGCGCCGAGCGCAGCGCGGCGACGTAACCGCTCGGGGTTTCGATCCGAATCGCGCCCGGCGCCAGAAAACGATGGCCGTACGAAGTGCGTCCCGAGCGCACGCCGGCGAATTCGAAAGCGAGCTCCGTCGCGCCGAAAAGTCCGATCAACCAGCGCACGGGACGGCCAAACGGTGTCTCGATGTCCGACCAGCGCATCGATTTGCGAAACGGGATTTTGGCGCACACTTCGCCGAGCAGCGCCGGCAATAGGCCCGCCGCGGGCGCGCCTTTTTCGACGCGGCGACCCGCGACGTACTCGCCCTTTTCCGTTGCTTTGCGCATCAGCGCTTCGAGCGCGACGCCGATCTTGGCAGCGAAACTTTGTGCGGCCTTGGTCGGTTTGCCGTCCGCATCGAAGGCGACCCGCGCGGGCGGCCCGAGCACTTCTTCGTCCAGATCCGGCTGCGCTTCGCTGACCGCTTCGACGATCAGCGCGAGGCGACGCGGCGTGCCGAGCGCACGCACCGCACCGTGGCTCAGACGCAAATCGCGCAGCCGCGCTTCGATCAAACCGGGCAACGCGGCCACGGCTTCCGCGACGAACGACGCGGGCAGTTCTTCGACACCAATCTCTAAAAGCAGGTCCTGTGACATGAACGGGCGGAACTTACCTTAGATTTGGGCCGCCGGGCCACGCGAGCGTCACACGCCGGCGGAAGCCTCGAAAATCCCGGTTTTTGCGCTATACCTTTGGCGTGCGCATCGTCTGTCCGATCTGCAAAACCGTGCTCGAAAACGCGCCCGAAGATTTCGAGCCGCGCCCGTTCTGCTCGCCGCGCTGCAAGCTCATCGACCTGGGAAATTGGCTGAACGAGTCCTACCGCATCCCGACTAACGAGTCCCCCGAAGACGAGGAAAACGGCTTCGGCCCGAGCTGACCACACCCATTCACGCGCGGCCCATCAAGTCGCGCAGTTTTTCCACGCCGTCCGGATCGCCCATCACGATCAGTTGCGTGCCCGCATGAAGCTGGTGCTCCGGCGCAGGATTATAGATGTACTCGCCACCCGGCTCGTGCAGAGCCACGACGAGGAGCCGCGTTTCCTGCCGGATCGGCACTTCGCGCAAAGACTTGCTGGCGTAGCGCGAGTGCGGCGGCACTTCGATCTCTTCGAAGCGCAGGTTCTTGGTCACGCGCAGCATGCGATCCAAAAACTCGGTCACCTTCGGCCGCACGAGCTCGCTCACCATGCGAAGCCCGCCCATGCGGTGCGGGCTCACGGTTTGATCCGCGCCAGCACGCACGATCTTGCCCTCGTTTTCGAGCTCGACCACCTTGGACACGATGCGCGCCTTCGGGTTCAGTGCGCGCACCGAGAGCACGATGAAGAGATTGTCGCGGTCGGCCGTGAGCGCGGCCATCACGCCGTGCGCGCGCTCCACGCCCGCTTCTAGCAACGTGTGATCTTCGGTCGCATCGCCGACGACGTAGAGCAAGCGGCCATTCAGCTCTTCGTTCAGCTTCTTCAAGATCTCTTCGTCTTTGTCGATCACCACGAAATCGCGGCGGATCGCGTCGAGCTCTTCGACGATGTATTTGCCGGTGCGCCCGACACCGGCGACCACCAAGTGGTCCTTCAATTGGCCGACCTTTTTTTGCATGCGACGCCTCCGAAAAGTCTCCGCGATCACGCCTTCGACGAGCACGGCCGTCAGCGTGGATTGAAAAAACGCGATCACGCCGAGCCCGGACAAAATCAAAATGCCCGTGACGATGCGCATGCCGTAATGGCGCGTGATATCGGGCAGCTCCGCGAACCCGACCGTCGCCGCCGTGATCAGCGCAAAGTAAATGCAATCCCCCAGCGAGTATTCGTGATCGCCGAGCCCCCAAAGCCCGAGGCCGCCGAGCACGACGATGATCATGAACGCGACCAGCGCGTAAAGGACTCGGCGGATTTCCCAGCGCATGATCAAGCCGCGAGCGCGGCGCTGAGGGCCGCCCGCAGATCGGTGTATTGGAAGGAAAATCCGGCGCGTTCGAGCGAGTGCGGCACGCCCCACTGACCGCCGAGCAGCGGTTCGGCGCCTTCGCCGAACAAGAGCCGGAGTGCGAACGCAGGCGCTTTCACGGCTGCGGGCCGATGCAATAGCTCGCCAACGACGCGACCGAGCTCGGCGTTCGAAACCGGATTCGGCGCGCACAGATTCACCGGACCCGACAACGCTTCATCGTCGATACAGCGCACGAGCGCCGCCACTTCGTCGTCCAGATGAATCCAGGAAAAGCCCTGCGCGCCGCTGCCGATCGGTCCACCGACGAACCATTTGAACGGCCGCACCAATTCATCGAGCGGTCCGCCGTGACCGCCGAGCACGATGCCCGTGCGCGCGCACACCACGCGGACGCCGAACGACTCGGCGCGCGCGGCAGCGGCTTCCCAAGCCACGCACACGAGCGCCAAGAAATCGCTGCCCGATGGCGCACTCTCGTCGACGCGCGTCGCGGACAAATCCGAGCCGTAGTAACCAATCGCAGACCCCGCGACGAACACGCGCGGGCGCGGCCGTGAGTGCTCGATCGCGCGCACTAGCCAATTCGTGCTTTCGACTCGGCTGTTCAAAATGCGACTCTTCATGCGCGCGCCGTAACGCACGCCGACCGCGCGCTCACCCGTGAGGTTGACGACCGCGTCGTAGTCGCTGGAGAAGCGCGCCTCGGTTTCGTCGCTCGGCCGCCACTGCTCGAAGCGCACTCCATCTTTCAGCTCGCTCGCGCCGCGCGTGAGCACGGTCACGTCGTCACCGCGAGCGCGCAACTTGGCGACCAGCGCAGAGCCGATGAAGCCGCTGCCGCCAGCTACGAGAACCCGAGCCATACCCTCGCATTTACTCCGATTTCGGCCCGAGCGGCGGACCTGTTCGACTTGGCAGGTGCCATTCGATTATAAGCCGGTATCATGCTCAAAACTTCGACCTTCGCCCTCGCGGCCACGCTCGCCACTGCCACCCTTTCCGGCTGTGCGAGCACGCCCGCGGCCCCGTTCGATCAGCTCAAGACCGCCAACGTGACCGCGTACCGGCTGCAAAACTACGAGCCGCCCGCGGCAGTGCCCGGCGTGACGCCCGGCGCACCTGGCGCGCTCATCCCGGGGTTGCCGCCCGAAGTCCAAACTTGGATTCAGCAAGGCGCAGCGGGCTTGTCGCAGTTGATCCCGCCGGGCCTCTTGCCGGGTGGCGCAGCGGCGTTGCCGGGCGCAGCCGACACCACGCCGCGCTTCCACGATTTTCGCATCTTGAGCCAGACGCAGGTGCTCGATCCGGACATCAAAGAGAGCCTCGGCAAACTGCTCGGCGACAAGAGCAGCTTCGACAACGCGGACGCGCGCTGCGCGCCGAACGTGTTCTACGCCGAGATGGGCTTGAGCTTCACTTCGACCGTCGGCCAAGCGCCGAACGATCTGTTGGTCTCGTTCTCGTGCAATCAAGTCGTGTCGCGCAGCTTCGCCTGGCCGCA
>DASYCL010000211.1:0-4840 GCA_036500245.1 Polyangiaceae bacterium
CGATCCGTGGTGGAACCCCGCGGTCGAAGATCAGGCTTCCGATCGCGCGCATCGCATCGGCCAAAAGAGGGTCGTCACGGTGTATCGCTTAGTGGCTGCTGGCACGATCGAAGAAAAGATCCTACAGCTCAAACAGAAGAAAAAAGACCTCGTCGCCTCCGTCCTCAGCGAAGACGCCGGCGGAGCCAAAACGCTCACCCGCGACGACCTCGACGACTTGTTCAAAGTCGATTGAACGTCGAAAAGCGCTTCGAAGATTTCACCACCAAGACGCCGAGGGCTCGCCAAAATCGCCCAGTTTTTGGGGTTCAGCGCGTGCGTCGATGAGCGCGCTGGTAGCCCGAAAATCGTCGAACTCCGAGCTACCAGTGCTCAGCGCAACGAGCAACGCTGAACCCAAATCATTTCTGACTGTTCATCACATCTCCTGCTCTTCTGCTCTTCTTTTCGCGCCGGAGCGCGCGCGAAGGCTTGGCGGTGAATCTTCAATCGTTCAACGTCGCATCGAGACGTTCATCAGTAGGCCTAGGCCCATCAGCATTGTAAGCACGCTCGAGCCGCCGTACGAAAATAGCGGCAGCGTGATGCCGACGACGGGCAGGACGCCCATGGCCATGCCGATGTTGAAGATCGCGTGCCAAAACACCATCGCGCCGACACCGACGGCGAGCGCGGCGCCGAAGCGATCTTTGGCTTGAGAAGCGACGTGGATCGCCCAAATACAGATGAAGGCGTAGAGCGCGATCAAAAACACGGTGCCCACGAAGCCCCAGTCTTCGGAGAACACCGCGAATGGGAAATCCGAATATTGCTCGGGCAAAAAGCCGAATTGGTTCTGCGTGCCCTGCATGAACCCTTCGCCGGTGAGCTGACCGTTGCCGATCGCGGTTTGCGATTGCAGAGCGTGCCAGCCGGTACCGGTTTTGTCGGCCTCGGGGTTGAGGAAGCTCGTGATGCGATGCTTTTGGTAATCGCGCATCACGTACATCCAGGCGAGCGGCAACGAGATCGCGCCCGTGGTCACGAGCGAGAGCACGCTCAGCACGCGCACTCGCATCATCGCCAGCATCGATATCGCGGTGAGGAGATAGATCAGCGACGTGCCGAGATCCGGCTGGGCCATCACCGCGGCTACGGGCAGCAAAATCCAAAGCGCGGCTGGGGCGAGGTCGAACAGCGTGCGCGGTTCGGTGCGCGAGTCGTTGTGCACGAACTTCGCGATCATCAAGATCAAGAACAGCTTCATGAATTCGCTCGGCTGGAACGCGAAACTGCCGAGCTGGATCCAGCGCGATGAACCACGAATGTCGCGGCCGAGAATGAAGACGAGACCGAGCGAAACCATGCCGCCCGCGTAGAGCACCGGCGCCAAGCGCTCATAGTGGCGATAGTCGATCGCCGCGACGAGGATCGCGAGCAGCGCGCCGACGACGATCCAATAAATTTGGGTGACGTAAATGTCGGCGAGCCGCGCGCGACTCTCGTCGTCGATGTAGACGCTGGTCGCGCTGTACAAATTGACGAGGCCGAGCGTCAGAATCGCGACCACGCCGAGTAAAAGCGGCATGTCGACCATCGGCCCGCGCCGAAATGAGATCCGCTCGCCGAGCATCAGAGGCTGCCGCGCTTGCCGGGCGGGTGCGGCGGAGTCTGAGCGCTGACCCGCTTTTCCTTCATTTTTTCCCAGTCGCGCACCACGCGCATGGCGACTGGCGCCGCGTTTTTACCGCCGCCGCCACCGTGTTCGATGATGACGACGATCGCGATCTCGGGCGACTTCGACGGCGCGTAGCCGGCGAACCAGGCGTGGTCGCGATTGAAATACCAAACGCGATCGGGATCGACGCCACGCGGCGTCACGTGGCTCACCTGCGCGGTGCCGGTCTTGCCGGACATGTCGACGCCCGGGATGCGCTCTTTATACGCCGTGCCGTCCCGTTCGTTGACGACGCCGGCGAGCGCGCTCTGCACCATCGACAGATGATCTTGATCGAGTTCGACCATACGCCGCACGCGCGGCGGGAAATCCTGCACCACCGTGCCGTCGCTCGTTTCGATGCTGCGCACGACTTGCGGCTGATACAACGTGCCACCATTCGCGATCGCCGCGTACGACAGCGCAAGCTGAAGCACCGAGACCGTGGTCGCGCCTTGCCCAATCGCGGACAGGAGCGTGAAACCACCGCGGAACGCTTCCTTGTAGCGGCGAGTGTACCAACTGCGCGTCGGCATGCGGCCGCGCGCCTCGGGGTTCACGCCGATGCCCGTCTTCACGCCGAAGCCGAAATCGAGCCCAATCGACGCGAGCCGGTCGATGCTGAGCCGCGACCCGAGCTCGTAAAAGTACGTGTTGCACGATTGCACGATCGCCGAATGCAAGTTCACTTTGCGATGCACGCCGGTGCAGCGGAAAAAGCGCTTACCGTATTCGAAGCCGCCGTGGCAATCGACCTCGCGATCCGGATCGGTCAGGCGATCGGCGAGCGCGGCGAGCGCGGTGAACGGTTTGTAAGTCGAGCCCGGCGGGTACGCAGCGGAGATGGTTTTGTCGAGTGTTGGCTTGAGCGGATCCGAGTTCAAACGCCGAAACGCTTCGCGCACGGCTTTGACGCCGTTACCGCCGGACACGACGTTGGGATCGAAACTCGGCTTCGACAGCGCGGCGAGCAAGCGGCCCGTGCGCACGTCGACCACGACGACCGCGCCGGCGAGTTGGCCGCGCATTGCCTTGTCGATCGACGAGACCAAGTCGATGTCGAGCGTGAGCGAGATGTCGCGTCCCGGAATCGGCTCGAGCCGGCGCGGTTCTTCCAGGTATTTCGCGTCGATTTCCGCGTTGCTTTCGCGGCGGCTCACGCCGCGCACGATTTTGCGCCAGCCGCGCTGGCCGCGCAGGTAGCTCTCCCAACGCCGCTCGATCCCGATCGCACCGATGTGGTCGCCCGCGCGATAGCCGCGGCCGTCGAGGCGCTCGAGCGCTTCGGCGTCGACCTCTTGCATGTAGCCGATGACGTGCGCACCAAGCTCGCCGTACGGGTAGTAACGCACGGGCGCCGGAGTGACCTCGACGCCGTCGAGCTCTTTCTCGTGTGTCTCGAGGAAGGCGACCACATCACGATCGACGTCGACCTTGAGCAGGATTTGTTGACTGCGCCGCTTGTCGTCTTTCGGCAGCGCTTTGATTTCGGCGATCTTCTTTTCGATCGCCGCGCGCTCGAAATCTTCGAGCCGGACGACTTTCAGCACGCGCGGCCAAGTCGTCTCGAGGTCGATCACGGACGGCGTGATGTGCACGCTGTACGACGGGCGATTTGCGGCGAGCACACGGCCGTTCGCGTCGCGGATCACGCCGCGCGTCGTCGCAAGCGAGCGCTCGCGGACGATATTTTTTCGCGCCTGCGCGCGGTGCACGTCGCCCTCGATCAGTTGCAGCTGCGCCAGTCGGCCGATCAGGATGCCGAAGGCCAAGACCGTGACCAGCACGAGCCAGCGATAGCGCTGGCGAAACTCGCCCACGTCCGAGCGCTGGACTAGCACGCGCGCCTCACGCGACGGCCTCGGGTTGAGTGCGTGCGGACGCCGCGCCTTGACGTAAGCGCTGCGCGAGCCGGAACAAGAGCGGCGCGCACAACGCGGTCGAGATCGCGTGCGGCAACACGATCGTCGTGAGCTCGAGCGGGCGCTTGTTGTCGCTACCGAACACCGCCAGCAAAACCAAAATCACGGCGCTTTGCACCAGCGCGAAGATGAACGCGAGCGAGATGCGCGTGAGGACCGTCTGCGCCGTGAGCCGAACGCCCGCAACGCGCGACAGCCACCAAATCAAAACGTACACGAACGTGAACAAGCCGACCGGCGCCGCCGCCAGCAAATCCAGCGTATATCCGATGGCAAACGCCAAACCCGCGCCGCGCGGCATCGACGGTTCGTGCACCCCCAAAAAAATCACGAGCGGCAGCGCCAGGCTCGGCGTGGCACCGTGCAGCCAGTGCTGGCCGACGATCGCGCCGAGCGGCCCGAGCAATCGATACAGGTTCGACTGGACCAGAATCAGAAGCGTCGCGACCGCGTAGAAGCCGAGGCTTTTCATGGCACGCTCAGCGCTGCGGGCGCGCCTTTTTCGCTGGCGATCCGCCGGCGCCCGACTCGCATTCCTTGGAGTCGGTCAGGATGATCAAGACTTCTTCGAGCCGCGAGAAGTCGACCGTCGGCTCGGCCTCGACCGATTGATAGATGCCGAAATTTCGCTTTTCGACTTTCTTCACGCGCGCGACCGGGAGACCGCGCGGAAAGCGGCAACCGACGCCGCTCGTGACGAACACATCGCCTACTTCGACGTCGTCGGTGCGCTGCACGTATTCGACACGCGCGAGATAGCGTTGGCGATCGCCGACGCCGCGCACGAAGCCGCGCGCGCCCGTGCGCTCGACCACGACGTCCACGCCGAAGCCGCTGTCGACGGTGAGCTGCACGTCCACTTTTTCGCCAGCGACGCGGAGCACGGTGCCGACCGTGCCATCGACGGAGATGACCGGCATGTCCGGGCGAATGGCGGCGTTCTTCGTGTCCACCGTGAGGTGCGCGACACGAAAATATTCGGTCGTGTCCTTGCCGACGACGACCGCACTGACGAGCTCTTGCGAAATCGTGTCACGCAGGCCGAGCAGACGGCGCAGGCGGCGATTGTCGGCTTCGGTGCGTTCGAGGTCGCTGACTTTGCCGCGCAAGTTTGCGTTTTCGTACGCGAGCCGGTTGTTGTCGGTTTTCACGTCGACGAGATACACGTAGTCGCCGACCAAGCCGGAGACGCCGCGCGCGAGCAGCGCGGCGAAGTATTGAA
>DASYCL010000212.1:0-3946 GCA_036500245.1 Polyangiaceae bacterium
GTGCTTGCGCGGGCCGCTCGCTTGCGCCACGACCACGAGCGTGGGCAGCGTGTGCCCGGCGGCTTGGCCGGCAATCTCCCAAGAACTCGGCACCGATTGCGCGTCCGCCGGCTCGTTCACGCCGAGCACGCAATGTCGGGACGCGGGCGCGCCCGATGCCGACGCCGGCTCGAGTTCGGGTTCGAGCGGCAACTCGGACGCCGGCAAACCGCCGAACGCAGTCACCACGCCGGCGCCGCAGAGTAGCGCGCTCGACGCCCGCGGCGGCTGCAATTGTGGGTTCCGCTCGAGCGAGCACGCGACTTGGCAGTGGTTGTGTTTGGTCTCGCTCGGCTTGGGTTGGGCGCGGCGCACGCGCGCCAGAAAAAAACTTGAACCTGCGCGCGAGAGTGCTCGAGTCGCGTGTGCTAAGCTCAGGCTTCCGTGAGCAGGCTCCCTTTACGGATCGGCTGCGCCGTGATGCTCGGCGCGTGTCTCGCGGCGGAGAGCAGCGCATGCGGCTCGAAGTCGGATTTGGTCATTGGCCAAAGTGTGATCAACGGCTCGCCTGCTGGCGGCAGCAGCAACACGGCGCCCGATGGCGCCGCGCCGGACTCGGCACCCGCTCCCGATGCGAACGGCGCCGGATCGACAGCCACTGACGCCGCGACGGATCCCGGCGATGCAGCGCCAGCGTGCGCGCCGGACGACATCGCGCCGGTCGGGAGTTTGCTGCATCGCTATTCGTTCAGCGGCACCGGCACGGCCGCGCCTGATTCCGTGAGCGGCGCGGACGGCCAAATCGAAATGGGCGGCAGCCTCGACGGCAAAGGCTCGCTCGTGCTCGATGGCATGACAGGTTACGTGAATCTGCCCAATCACCTGATTTCGGTGCTGACCGACGTCACGTTCGTGACTTGGTGCACATACCTCGGCGGTGCAGGTTACGAGCGCATCTTCGATTTCGGCGTCGGCGTCGGCGAAGACGACACGAGCGGCGCGGGCGTGAGCTACATTGCGGTCGCTCCCTACGGGGGCGCATCGAACTTGCTCATGCTCGCGCGCCAAGATGCGACGGAGCAGGAGATCCAGATCCCGAGCGATACCGCGATCGACGACAATCGAGAGCACCAAGTGGCGTTGGCTTTCGCGAGCTCTTCGCAGGCCGAGTTGTACTTGGACGGCGCGCTGCTCGGCCGCACCCCAATTCCGTTCCCACTCTCGGACATCAACGACGTAAACGACTGGATCGGCCGCTCGCAATGGAACAACGATCACACCTTCAACGGCAGCGTCGACGAGTTTCGCATCTACGGCGCAGCGCTCACGCCCTGCGCCGTTGCCGCGCTGAATGCCGCGGGGCCGAACGCGCCGTAGCACCCCGCATTCGGTGAACGCCCCTACCCAGCGCCTTGCCGGCGATCAAGTAGTCCGTAGTGCGGAGGTAACGGGCGGTCTGTGTTTTGAAGGGACGCTTCGGCCGAGGCGAGCGGCTCGCCGCGTCGCTTCCGATGCCTTTCGAACTTTAAGGGACCGCCAATGGAGGAGCAGATCCGCGCTTGACAGGTGCGCCTATTTTGAGTCGGCTTTCCGCGAGGAGGCCCCGTTCCATGCCCAAAATCTGCGCGCTGCTCGCCGTGTCCGCCCTGTTGACCGCTTGCTTCGATAGTGGAGTCGCGCTCGAGCCCAAAGCCAAGAGCGTCACGCTCGTTCACGAAAGCGAGCGACCGCTACGCTGCAAGTTCTTGGACAAGATCAGCGGCACCGCGCACGGCTCGGATGAAAAGGCCGCACGTGAAAGTGCCGAGAACGACTTTCGCAATCAGGCGGCCAAGCTGAATGCCAATTTCGCGCTGGTCGAAGCCGAGCGCGGCGGCCGACTGGGCGACGGCTCGGACCGGGAATTTTTCGTCGGCGGCAAGGCTCTCTTCTGCCAAACCGACGAAATGGCCGAAGCCGACGAGAAAGCAGCGGCTGCTGCCAAGGAGAAGAAGGAAGCCGAGGCTGCCAAACGCGAGGAAGAAGAGAAGAGCGACAAGCAAGACAAGGCGAAGAACAAGTGACGAGCGCGCCGGCCTAGTTGCGGACCTGAGCGCGTCGGGTTTCAGCTCGCGGTTTAGCGGACCACGCCGAGCGCGCCGATGCAGACGTCGTATCCCTCCATACCGAGCGACGACGGCGTGATCTTGAACTCTAGAGATGAGATTGATGTTTGTGCCGGCAACGGGGTCGCCCGACTGGCGGATCCGTCGATTGATGGGTTTGCCGGTCGGCGCGGACCGCGAATCCGCGATGCGCGCCTTGACAAAACGGAGTGTTCACTCCGATTATGGTTCGCGCTGGCGCGCCGGATTGTGAGGAAACCTTGAAGCCTGCCGATCTGTTTCACAGCGTCCACGAGCGCGTTCGCGCTTACGACATCGGCTTCGTCGTGGCCCCTCGGTCGTCGAAGTCGTGACAAGCCTCGGCTACCCGGTCTATCTCCTCGCGATCCTCGGTGTAGCCAAGGTGCTCGGCGCAATCGTCATCGTCATACCGCGACTATTGCGGCTCAAAGAGTGGGCATATGCGGGCATCGCCTTCGAGCTATCGGGGGCCGCTGCGTCACAGATGATTGCCAGTCGCGCCAGCGATGTTCTTGCGCCAGCGATGCTCTTGGGTGTTGCGCTCGTCTCATGGGCCCTGCGGCCGGACTCGCGCGTCCTTGCCGGTATCCCGAGTTCGCCGGTCGTCGCGCCTGACGTCAGTAACGCGCCATTGGGTGAGTGAGAAGGAAGTTCAAGGGTGTTCGGCGAGCGCGGGCACTTGAGGTAACGCCCATCATGTGCGCTGCGGTGCTCGCGCGTGCGATCGCATCGCTCCGCCGAGCGCTGTATTGACGAAAGCAGCGCCGAATGAGCGCCGCCGTGAGCGCTCAGATGCAGTCGAGAAAAGTTCGGCTCCGCCGCGCGCACGATCAGCTCGTCGTCATCGAGCGCGAGCGAGCCGCGCACTTCGAATCGGTGCTCGCGTTCAGTTGCGCTACTTGGCGACCGAAGACATCGCGCCGCTGGTTGCCAAGCGCCGCGGGAGCTCCGCAAAGGAGTTTTTGCGAGCTCGTGGTTTCACCCTTCGGTTGAGGTTCCGGGTCGACACGCGAAAAAATCGATGGGGGCTAGGAGGTCCAAACGCGTTCCAGTGGACATAACGCAAGCCGCATGCGGTCTTGTTTGTGCCGGCCACGGATTCGCTCGGCTGGCTCAGACTCGAACCGTTGAAAGTAGTCATTGAGCTCTCTTTGGTGCCACAGCTGACAGCCGCGTTCTCGGCGCTACGGTTTCGTTCGGAGGAAGCCGATGCGACTACGGATCTTGACCGTCAATGTTCAGAACGGAGAAGGCGATTCACGGCGCATGGCCGTGTTGAAGCGCGGGCTGCGCGAGCTCGATCCGGATATCGTCGCATTGCAGGAGGTTTTGCAGGGCGGCGAACACCGTCAGCTGCAGGAGTTACTCGAAGGCACTGACCTTTGCGGCACGCATCAAGCCAAAGCAATGCAGTACACGCCGCCGTTCGCAGAACGCTACGGCGGCAGCGCGGTCGCGACTCGCTGGCCTCATCGAGTCGTCGAGGTGATCGATTCGCGGTCGATCGGCGCGAACGACGTGCCTTGGTGCACGCTCGGCGCTTTGGTGCACTTGCCGTCGCTGGGAGAATTGCTGTTCATCGCGGCCACTTCTTCGTGGCGGCTCGACGCCGAGGCCGCGCGCGAACAGCAAGCGATTGCGCTGAGCGATCTCGACGCGCGCCAGCGCAAGGATCTACCAACGATCATCGCAGGCGATTTCAACGCGACGACTATGAGGTGGCCTACCAGTTCAAGGACAAAGTTGTGCGTGGCCCTCCGAGTGTTTGATTTTTCGTTTGGGGGGAGAAAAAAACAACGGGCTGTCTCAATCGACTATCCGCGCTCGGGTGGCGCATAGGT
>DASYCL010000213.1:0-2149 GCA_036500245.1 Polyangiaceae bacterium
CTCCACGCTGAAAATGCCCGGCTGCGCGAGACGATTCAGTCCCGCTACGAAATCGTCGGCAAGTCGTACGGCATTCGCGCCGTAATCGACAAGATTGAGCGAGTTGCCAAGACGCCGGCGCGAGTGCTCATCACCGGTGAAAATGGAACCGGCAAAGAGCTCGTCGCGCGCGCGATTCACCAGCAGTCGACTCGCGCCGACGGTCCGTTCGTCGAGGTGAACTGCGCGGCGATCCCGAGTGAGTTGATCGAGAGTGAGTTGTTCGGGCACATGAAGGGATCGTTCACCGGTGCCGTCGCGGATCGCGCGGGAAAATTCGAACAGGCGCACACCGGCACGCTCTTCCTCGACGAAATTGGCGACATGAGCCACAGTGCTCAGGCCAAGGTGCTTCGCGTGTTGCAGGACGGCGTGGTCACGCGCATCGGCGGTGGCAAGCCGATCGAAGTGGACGTACGCGTTCTGGCCGCGACGAACAAAAATCTCGAGACGGAAATTTCCGAAGGCCGATTCCGCGAGGACCTCTTCTATCGGCTGAATGTGGTGCCGATTCATGTCCCGCCGCTTCGCGAGCGCCGCGAAGACATTCCGTTGCTCGTCGCTCACTTCGTGAACGTGCTGACGAGTCGCGAGGGGGTCGCCCCCCGCGCCGTCGCGCCCGAAGCCGTGGTCCAACTCGCCCAGCTCGAGTGGCCGGGCAATGTGCGCGAATTACGAAACACCATTGAGCGTTTGCTTATCCTGTCGTCCGGCCCGCGCATTACTGGTGAAGACATTGGCCGTCTCGTCGGCAAGCGCGATCCCGAACAGGCAGGCCTCGGCTCGCTCCTCGAGTGCAAAACGTTCGAGGAATTCAAGCACGCCGCCGAGCGAGCGTTTCTGCTGGCGAAACTGCGCGAGTTCGACTGGAACGTGTCCGAAACGGCGCGCGCGCTCGACATGCCGCGCTCCAATCTGTATAAGAAGATCGAACGCTACGGCCTCACACGAGAGACGGTGAACTGATGGCCGATCGCGACTGGGATAAAGAGCTCGCAAAGATCGACAAGCAGCTCAATTCGCTCCCTGACGACAAGGCTGTGGTGCCCTCGACCGCGGGCAAACCCGCAGCGCAATCGAGCGGAAAGGTTGCGAAGAGTGAGCCCATGGGCGAGCCGAAGCTGACGACATCGCTCGGCGTGTACGCGCGGCTCACCATCAGCGTGCTGCTCGGCTGCGCGATGGTATTCTGGCCATATCCCGCGCGGTGCGGCCCTGGGTTGGCCGCGTACCTTGCGGCAGTGGTCGTCGTGATCGGAAGCGGCGTGTGGAGCTCGGTGTGGACGTGGCGGCATCGCGCAAGCCGCGCTCACACACTGTCGCTTCTGCTCATCCTGTGGGGCCTGCTCTTGGGCGCAACCGAAGTGCTTCCGCGCGTTGGCTACGCCAAGCCGGACCTTCGCCACGGGACGACATGGATGTGTCCGAAGTGACGTTTGGGTGTGACAGTGTTGGCACGGGCGCGATCAAAGAACACTAAATTGGAATCATGAAAACCTTCAAGAATTTCATCGGTGGCGATTGGGTGCCGCCCGTCAGCGGCGAGTACTTCGAGAATCGCAACCCGGCCGACGTGGCCGACGAGATCGGCCGCTTCCCGCTCTCCAACGCGGCCGACGTCGAACGTGCTGTTGAATCGGCGAAGCGCGGGTTCGAGCTCTGGCGCGCCACACCGGCGCCGGCCCGTGGCGACGTCATGCGCCGCATTGGCGATCTCATGGTCCAGCGCAAGGAAGAGATTGCGGACCTGATGACGCGCGAGATGGGCAAGCCGCTCACCGAGACGCGCGGTGATGTGCAGGAAGGCATCGACACGGCGTATTACGCCGCGACGGAAGGTCGTCGACTGTTCGGGCACACCGTCCCGAGTGAGATGAAGAACAAGTGGGCGATGAGCTTCCGACGCCCAATCGGCGTGTGTGGCATCATCACGCCGTTCAACTTCCCGATGGCAATTCCCACCTGGAAGATGTTCCCCGCCTTGCTCTGCGGAAACGCCTGCATCTTCAAGCCCGCCGAGGACGTTCCGCAAACCGGGCACGTGCTCGTCGAAATCATGCTCGAGGCCGGACTGCCGCCCGAAGTGATCCAGCTCGTGCACGGCGTCGGC
>DASYCL010000214.1:0-2489 GCA_036500245.1 Polyangiaceae bacterium
AACGGCCGCATGCAGCAGCAGCACCAAGCCAACTGCAAACCCTACAGGCGGTGGCGATACCGGTGGCAATATGGATGAAAAGCTGCTCGCGATCGACTCGACCGGCTTCATGAGCGAGCCCGACCTCGGTTTGCAAGGCGCGTGGTACTCGTACGGCGACGGCGTCGGCCCCGACGGTATGTCGGCCTCCGGTGATTGTGAGAAAGCCGGACACGCCGTCGCGGACTGCTCATCGATCGCCGCACCCTTGTTCGGTTCGTTCGACAACGACGGCACCGGCCTGCACACGACTGGCACGGTCGAGCTCGTCGGTAACACGACGACCGGCACGATGATGTGCCCCACGGTCCAGACGGACTGCGACTACACCGCGATGTGGGGCGCTGGCATCGGCGTGGACGTCAACAATCCCGGCGGTGAGGGCGGCGTGAAGATGCCGTTCGGCCCGGCCGCCACCACGAACAAGGTCATAGGCATTGCCTTCGACATCGACCAGATCCCGCTGCCCAAGCTGCGCGTGGAGTTCCCGATGCCGAACACCACGGACTCGGCGCACGTCTACACCCCGACGGGCGGGGATTTCCACAGCCCGCTCATCGTTGGGCACAACCGGATCATATTCGCAACCGACCTGACTCAGCCGAGCTACGTGGCCGCGAACATGGTCGTTCCCTTCGACCCGACCCAGTTGGTGTCCATTCAGTTCCACGTGCCGACGTCGACGAGCTCCGGCCCGTCGCCGTACGACTTCAAGATCAGCAACTTCGCGGCCATCATCGGCCAGTGAAGTGACTGGGGCTAGGCGCGGGCGGCCAGCTCGTCCGCGCTTGGTTTCGGTTTCCTCGTTCCTCGTTCCATCGGTTCGCTGCGGAGTAAGTGATTAACGTGATCTCGAAGACGAACGTGTGGGTTGTGGCGGGTCTGTGCGGGCTCGTCGGCGTGGGCTGCGGCACCAAGCGCTTTCCGGTGAACGGTCCGGACGCGCATCAATTGCCCGAAGGCAAGCTGTGCCCTCCGACGGAAGGCATGATCTCCGACAACGAGAACGGTGCCAACACGACCAACACCTATAAAGGGCGCGGCGGCTACTGGTACGCGTTCGTCGACGACAAGGGCTCGACCGTGACGCCGATGGCCGGCTCGCTCGGCGGCACCTTTCAGATGACCGAAGGTGGCGCCAAGGGCACCAAGTATGCAGCGCGCATGTTCGGCCAAGTCGGCAGCGCGGACGTGATCTTCGCGGGCATGGGTCTCAACTTTCTCGATCCCAAGGGCGACTACAACGCGAGCGCCTACAAAGGCGTTTCATTTTGGGCCAAGAAGGCGCCCGGCACGACGCCGAACGTGCGGCTCAAAATCCCGGATGCCGCTACGGATCCGGAAGGCAAGATCTGCACGGCTTGCTTCAACGATTTTGGCTACGACCTCAAGCTGACGGACGACTGGGTCGAGTACACGATCCCCTTCCGCTCCATGAAGCAAATCAAGGGCTGGGGCTCGCCGCACACCAAGGGCATCGACTCGAGCAAGATCTACGGCATGCAGTGGCAAGTGAACGAGCCGGGCGCGAAGTTCGACGTTTGGGTCGACGAGATCCAGTTCACCGGCTGCCCCTGATTTCGGCTGTTATCGCTAACGATGAGCGAGTACTCACGTCGCTCGTGAGTGCTGCGTCGTTTGTGCGTTCTTAACTCGGGCTGCGCGGCCCCAATTGAGTTAGTTTTCGGTTCCTCGGAGAACTCAGTGCCATGCGTTTCGGACATTTCGACGACCAAAACAAAGAGTATGTGATCACCACACCGAAGACGCCGTACCCGTGGATCAACTATCTCGGGACGGAGAATTTCTTCGGGCTGATTTCACACCAGGGCGGTGGCTATTGCTTTTACCGGGACGCGCGCCTGCGCCGCATTACGCGTTACCGCTACAACAACGTGCCCACGGATTCCGGCGGGCGTTACTTCTACATCAACGATGGCGGCGACTTGTGGACGCCCACGTTCATGCCCGTCAAAAAGGAGCTCGACCTCTTCGAGTGCCGGCACGGCCTCGGCTACACGAAGATTGCGGGCCGTCGCAACGGTTTGCGCGCCGAGATCCTGTACTTCGTGCCGCTCGGCAAAACGGCCGAGGTGCATCAAGTCACGCTCAAGAACGAGGGTACGAGCCCGAAGCAGGTCAAGCTGTTCTCGTTCATCGAGTTCTGCCTGTGGAACGCGCACGACGATGCGACCAACTTCCAACGCAATTTCAGCATTGGCGAAGTCGAAATCGACGGCAGCACGCTCTATCACAAGACAGAATACCGCGAGCGCCGCGATCACTACGCGTTTTACCACGTGAACGCTCCGGTGGCGGGCTTCGATACCGATCGCGAGTCGTTCATGGGTCTGTACAACGGCTTCGGCGACCCCGACGTGCCGCGCGACGGTAAGTCGAAGAATACCATCGCCAGTGGCTGGTCGCCGATCGGCTCACACGGTTTGGAC
>DASYCL010000215.1:0-5314 GCA_036500245.1 Polyangiaceae bacterium
TCGAAGACGACGAAAAGATCGGCGGTTTCGTGAGCCGAGGGCTGCGCGAGGCCGGCCACGTCGTTTCGTGGGCTCGTACCGGCGACGAAGGGCTTGGCTTGGCGCGCGAGCCGGCGGTCGAACTCGCGATCGTCGATCTGATGCTCCCCGGCCGCGACGGCTTGTCGCTGATTCGCGCGCTGCGCGAGGCCAAATGTGCGGTGCCGATCATCGTGCTCAGTGCGCGCGCCGCGGTCGACGATCGCGTGCGCGGACTCGAGGCCGGCGCGGACGACTATCTCACGAAACCGTTTTCGTTCGCCGAGCTTCAAGCGCGCATGGCCGCGCTCAAGCGCCGCGCGAACCCAGTGGCCGCGACCCCGCGCGAACTCCGCGTGGCGGATTTGACGCTCGATATCATCGCGCGCCGTGCGCACCGCGCAGGCCACGCGATCGAGCTGCAAACGAAGGAGTTCATCCTGCTCGAGTACCTGATGCAAAATCAGGGGCGTGTGTTGTCGAAGACGATGATCTTGCAGCACGTGTGGGACTACCACTTCGATCCGCAAACCAACGTGGTCGATGTCTTGGTGAGCCGGCTGCGCTCCAAGATCGACCGTGATTTCGCGGTCAAGCTACTTCACACCCTACGCGGCGTCGGTTATGTCCTCCGCGCCGAGTAGTGAGCGCGCACCGCGTGGCCCGCGCGCCTGGAGCTCGCTCTCCGCGCGGCTGGCGCTTTGGTACGTGTTCGTGACAGTCGCGTCGTTCTTACTGGCTGCGATCGTGTTCGCGCTGCGCGCGCAAGCCTCGCTCGAGCGCGAGGGCGTACGCTCGGCCGAGAGCACCCTCGCTCGCTACCGCCAGGCGCTCGAAAGCGGCGGAACCTCCGCGCTGCAAGCCATGTTCGATTGCTCCCCGGGAACGCGCACCGCCGTGCGTCTCACGGACGAGCGCGACGTCGAGCTCTTCGTGGTTTCTTCGGACACTGCGGCGCGCGATGCCGCCGCAGCGCCCAGGCAGAACTCGTCCGGCGCAGCGGGCGGTGACTGGCACCTGGCCGCAACCAATGTCTCGCAGCGCCGGCGGCTGTCAGTCGCAGTGCACGACGACCGCGCGGAACCATTTTGGCGCGAGCTGCGCGAAACGTCGCTCGTGATCTTCTTCGCCGGCCTCGCTACCGCCATCCTCGGCGCGACCGTGATCGCGCGACGAACACTGCGTCCAGTGACTGAGCTGGCTCGCGCGACGCGAAACATCGTCGATTCCGGCAATCTAGCGCTTCGCGTCCAGCCCCGTGCCCGCAACGACGAGCTGTCGCAGCTCACTCAGCTGTTCAACCGCATGCTAGCGAAGAACGAAGAGCTCGTGAATGCGATGCGCGAATCGCTCGACTACGTGGCGCATGACCTGCGCACGCCGCTCGCGCGCCTGCGCGCCGGCGCCGAGCTCGCGCTCCAGCACCCCGCCGATCAGGCGCAGGAGCGCGACGCGCTGGCCGAGGTAGTCGAAGAATGCGACCGCGTGCTCTCGATGTTGACGACGCTGACCGATATCGTCGAGGCCGAAGCCGGCGCAATGCGCCTCGACAAACACTCCGAGGATTTGGCCGAAATCGCGCGCGAGGCGGTCGATCTATACGACTACGTCTCGAAAGACGCCGGAGTCACTGTGGTCACGCATTTGGAGCCGAACGTGCGCGTGCTCGTCGATCGTCGGCGCCTATCCCAAGCTTGCGCGAACGTGCTCGACAATGCCGTCAAGTACACGCCAGCCGGTGGTCGCGTGGAAGTCTCCGTGCTGGAGCGGGATGCCCACGCCGTGTTTCGCGTCGCCGACACGGGTGTCGGCATCGCGCAGGCGGATCGCGGCCGAGTTTGGCAGCGCTTGTTCCGCGCCGACCCGAGCCGCGGCACGCGCGGCCTGGGTCTCGGCCTTTCCTTGGTCAAAGCGGTGGTGGAAGCGCACGGCGGGCGCGTCGAACTCGAGAGCAAGCTCGGCGAAGGCTCGATTTTCGAGCTGCTTCTGCCGCTCGCTCCGGCTTGAGCTCGCTCACGAAACCTTGAGCTCATTGTCGATCGATACTGCGCCGGCCTCGAGCGCGCATTGCACCGCGGCTTCACGCTCGCGCCACGAGCCAACGGTTCCGGACAGAGTCGCCTTGCCGTTCGACACACTCACGCGCACGTCCGCAGGCTCGACGAACGAGCTCCACGCGATCTCGGATTCGATTCGATTGCGGATGTCGGCGTCGCTGCCCGAAGGCTGCAGCGCGACCGCGTACCAATTCTGGACGTACGGCAGGTAGGGATCGATGAACTCCGAGTAAACATAGGGCACGAGCTGCTCGCTCACCTTGATTTCGTTGCCGACAGCGGTCACGCCGGCGATGCGGCTCGCGACGTCGAACGCCTCTGCCTTTTCGAAGAACGTCCCGACCGTACCGGTGAGTTTCACCTGCCCGTCCTTCACGCTCGCGAAAATGTCGTGAGCGTCCGCCAGCGGGTCGAATAATAGTGCGCTCCTCACTCGGTCTTCGAGCAAGCGATCGGCGACCGGTTCCTGTGAGCGAGCAACGATCTCGTTCTTCACGTCTTTCACGCCCACCGTGTTTCTCGCGAGCGCTTCGGCGGTCAGCTTGGCGTTCAGCGTGTCGACCGTTCCGGATAGGGTCACGACGCCGTCGTGCACACTCGGATTGAGATTGAAAGCGTTGACGCGCGGGTCATACAACGCCGCGGTCTTGATCGCGAGCGCGATGGCGCCGTCCGATTTCGGCGCGCCGGACTGGAGGTTCTTGTCCGGCCGCGACGCGACGTTCACGCGCAATTGGCCAGCGTCCACGTTCGTCGCGCCATCAACCCACGCGTCGTTCTCGGCCCGGCGCTTTTCAGCCGCGCTGCCGACTGCGCCCGACAGCGTAACCTTCGCGCCCTTCACGTCGGCCGCGATCGGATCGTGCTCGACGAGAACGTCCCAGGCGAGGCGCGACTTCACGTCTCCCGCGATCGCGCTGTCTTTTCGTGTGCCCGCTTGCTTCGTGGTGAGATCGTTTTGGGTGAAGCGAACGCCGCGCACCGCGTCTGCGATGCGCTCCGCGAGTTGCTGTTCTTGCCACGACCGCACGGTTCCAGTCAGGGTCACGACGCCATTTCTGACCTGCGCGCGGACCGGCATCTTCGCCGTCGCGGCGTTGTACGTGAGCGCCTTGCCGACGTCGCGTTCCACGTCCGCGTCGGGCCGCTTTTCGGGCACGACTTCCAGCCGGTTGTCGACCGTGCGCACGCCGCGCACCACTTCGGCGACGCGCGTCGCACGCTCTTTCGAGAATGCGTTGTCGACCTTTCCGGTCAAGGTGACGATGCCGTCTTTGGCCTGCACGGAAAGCGCGCTTCGATCGATGCGCTGGTCCTTCCTGAGCTCCGCGGTGACCGCGCTTTGCACGGTCGAATTCGTGGAAGACGGTGCGTTCTGGGCCGCCGCCGAGGGTACGGCGCCCGGCTCTGGCTTGGCGGCCGTCTGGCTCTTGTGGCAAGCGGGCGCCGCAAAAAGCGCGAGCAACGCGACGAAAGTAGAACTGGTGCGAAGGTGGGGTTTCATGGCTTGTTCCTCGCTTTCGGGATCCCCCGCGGCCCAGCACCGCTCGTGCCAATCGCCTCGCTTAGATCGCGCTACTGTCGCCTGAGCCCGGTTTTCGCGCGACATGGGGCAATCTCTGCGTGGGCTCTGGATCCTCGTCGTGATCGCCGACGCCTTGATCGTTTGCTGCTTGATTTTCGATCGCGCTCGGCACCGAACGCGCGGCGCAGCCTGAGCTTCGAGCAGTGGACGACAGATCGCAAACGGGTCGCGGGAGCGCACGATGGCCACGGCCGTGTTCATTCGACTCACCTTTTGCGCCTCATCCAACCGAGCGGCCACGATCGGCGGCTGCCTGTCGAACAGCACGAGGACGTTCACGAGCGCTGTGCGCGGGCATAAAAGCGTCTCCGCGCAGGTTGAGCTCGCGGTTGAAAACGAATGCGGCTCGCCACGCGTCGTATTTCGCGCTTTTGTCGCACCTTTCAAGCTTGTCATCCTCGCGCAAGCCTTCGGCAACGCCGCGAGTACAGGTTCTCACCAACAATTGGAAACTCAGCTCCAAGCCGCCAAGCCAATGAGATCCGCATGAAATTTTCGAAGAGAATCGGTTCTGGCGTTGCCGCGCTCGCGATCGCCGTCGCCGCTTGTACGGCTGGGGTGCATGCGCGCACCACGCCGTACGCGCTCTCGACGGTGCCGAGTTCCGCCGTGGTCGGGATTCCCGCGAGGCCGTCCACAGAGGCCAACATCGCGCGACTGACGACGAATCTCCTCGAGCGCTCGCAATTCTCGCATCACCCGCTCGATGCCGAGCTAGCAGCCAAATTCCTAGATGGATACCTGGACTCGCTCGACGGAGCACGCTCGCTCTTTCTCGAGTCGGACGTGACCGAGTTCGCGCCGCTTCGCGCGAAGCTCGCACAAGCGACGCGCGAGTCGGGAGATACCAGCACGGCGCGCTTAATTTTCGCGCGCTATCTCGCACGGCTCGCCCAGCAAACCCGATACGCGACCGATTTCCTGAAGACCAGCAGCTTCGATTTCACGGGCCACGATCAGTATTCGCTCGATCGCGAGCACGCCGCGCGTCCGCGCGATCTGGCCGCCGCGCAAGGGCTGTGGCGGCAGCAGCTCCGCGCCGAGTACCTGCAAGAGAAGCTGACCGACGTGCAGCCGGCCAAGATCATCGAGACCCTCGAGCGCCGCTATGCCGAGCAGCTTGCGTTGATGCAAGGCCTCACGCCGCAAGAAGTGCTCGACATTTATCTCAATGCTCTGGCTCACGTATACGATCCGCACTCGGACTACCTCGGCCACGAGGAAATGGAGAGCCTGTCGATCCAGATGAACCTCGCTCTGTTCGGCATCGGCGCAACACTGGAAGACGACGACGGCTACTGCGAAATTCGCGCGCTCGTCCCGGGTGGGCCGGCCGCGCGCAGCGGGGTGTTGAAACCGGGGGATCGGATCCTGGCCGTGGCCCAATCCGGAAAGCCGTCGGTCGAGCTCAAGAACATGCCGCTCACGCGCACGGTCGAGCTGATCCGCGGCCCGAAAGGCACGGAGGTGACGCTGAGTATTTTGCCCGAAGGAGCCCCCGACGGAACCGTGCCGAAGCTCGTGCCGCTCGTGCGCAGCGAGATCAAGCTGGAAGACGAACAAGCGCGCGCGAAGATCCTGGATCTCGCGAGTGGCAAAGGGCAAACGCTCCGGCTCGGCGTAATCGAGCTGCCTTCGTTCTACGCGGACATGG
>DASYCL010000216.1:0-1525 GCA_036500245.1 Polyangiaceae bacterium
GTAGTGACGGAGATTGGCGTGCGTTCCGAGCACGCCTTTCGGAGCGCCCGTCGTGCCCGAGGTGTAATAGACGTATGCTGGCTGATTGGGCGCAATCTCGCGCGCGGGATTCGCTGCCGGCGCGCACTCGTGGGTTGGCAGATCGGCGAGCGACAACGTCGAAAATCCGTCGAGATCGCCGCCCGATCGCAAACGCGACTGGGTCACGACGAGCTTCGGCGCGACATCCGCCAAGATCAGCCGCTTGCGCGCGCGCGGATAAGTCGGGTCGAGCGGAACGTAGATTGCGCCCGCTTTCAAAATGCCGAGGAGCGCAACCGCGATCTCGAACGACGGTTCGACACAGACGACCACGCGGTCGTTCTTGCCGATGCCTCGCTCGATCAAGAGCTCGGCGAACTGATTGGCGCGCTGGTCGAGCTCGGCGTAGCTCAAGGTTTGGTCGCGAAATCTGAGCGCGATTGCGTCCGGTCGAGTCGCGGCGTGTCGCGCGATGCGCTCGTGCACGAGCGAGCTTTCGGGCAATGTGCGCGGCCCACCGTCGCAAACGCTGTCGAGCCACGCCGCCTCTGCCGCTGAAAATAACGGCAATGACGGCGTAGGCTGATCCAAATTCGAGTCGAGCTCTGCGAGCAAGGTCGTCAGATGGCCGGCGAAGCGCTCGACGCTGCTCGGCTTGAACAAGCTTGCGTCGAATACGAACGCGGCTCGGCCATTGTGCCCGAGCGCCAAGGTGAGATCGGCGTCGTCGAGTCCGTCGAGCTTCGGCGCGGGCGGGTCGAAGCTCGCGTCCAGCCAGGCGATCGCCGCGCGGCCGCCGGCATCGTCAAATGCTACCTCCGCTAAGTTTTGCTCCGGAATCTTCACGCTCGCAGCGATCGCCGCTGATGCCAAGTCGACGAGCTCGCGCGCCGTCGTCGCTTGCCCGACGTCGAGCAGCAAGAGCTCCGACCTGCGCTGGCCTGGAACACCGTTCGAGCGCGACGCGCGCAGTGCGAGCGCCGGCTGCCCGCTATAGCGCGCGAGCAACGCCGCGAACGTCGCAGTCAAGCGCGATGCGCGGTCTTCAGCGCTGAGCGCGGGCAGCGAAAACACGTAAGTCTCGAACTTTCGCGGATCCCCCGGCATGCGATGAAAGTCGAACGGCAACTCCAGATGCGTCGCATGTCGCGACGAAGCACCGGCGAGAGGCTGATTCATGGGAGCCGAGCGCTGATGCGAAAATCGTTCTCGACGCGGGTTCCATTTCTCGCTTTTACGGACGCGCGGGCGCGCGCAAGAACGCCACAAGGGGAGCCTTTTGGCGGCTGCCTTCGGTCTGAAACTTGCAGCAATTTGCCACTGGGCGTGAATGTCGAAACGTCAACGAGTGGCTAGTTTGCTGCATCAAACCGGCTTGTTGCGCGCGGCGTTGGCATTGCGTTCGAGCGTTCCGGCGTCGTGGTCGACGCCGTGGCTGAGCGTGCTCACGTATCATCGTTTTCCCGGACCGAGCGGCGAAGATCTATTCGATGACGGCGTCGTC
>DASYCL010000217.1:0-19300 GCA_036500245.1 Polyangiaceae bacterium
TGCACCGCATCCGTGCCGTTCAGCACGCGCCAGGAGCGGTCGTTGTCCATCCAGCTTTGAACGATCGTGGAGACCGGGAGTAGGAACGCGAGCGCCGAGCACACCAACAAGAAATCGAGTAGCGCGCGCGCGGCGAGCGGTGCGTCCCGCTTGGGGGTTTTTGGCCAAAGAAACGGCAGCGCAACGCTGGCCGCGAGCGCCGGCAACAGCCACGCGTCACGGCGCTGCGTGTATTTGAAGATGATGTCACGCACATCCCAGATTTGGCCGCCGCTACTGATCGCCAAAACCGGCAAAATATTACCGAAATAGCGCAGATAAATCAGATCTCCGAACACGATCAGCAGGAGCAGTCCGAACACGATGCCGAAACCGCGCGCTCGATAGGCGCCCGGCACTAGCGCAACTGGCAAGGCGAACACCGCGGCCGACGCGAACGCCGCGGGCTTGAAGCCTGGCCAAAGCTGGAGGTCCACCAGCACCAACGCTTGGTAAATGATCGCGAGTCCGAGCAAGTAAGCCGCGGGAACGAGCAGTGCCTCCGCCGCCATGCGCGCCCAAGCGGGCACGACAAACGCGAATTTGTCCAGCAAGCGCAGTCCGCCCGCGAGCAACAAGAGCGCGAGCGGCACTTCGAGCAGGAGCTCGGGCGCGAACGCGGGTGTCAGCTCGCTCGGTAGGTGCTCGAGAAAGTGGCTCGATTCGAGCACTCGTTCGAAGGCGAACACAAGACAAATCGCGGCCAGCGCGAGTACAGCGTATTGCGACCAGGGACGCGCGCGCTCCGGAATTCGTTCGCATCCGGCGCGCAGCAGCGGCGCACAGCCTGCGGAGATCGCCGCTGACAAGACGAGGCCGACGCACAGCGGCGCCCAACCGCTCGGCTTCGCTCCCCGCGTGACGTGCGCTAAGAGCTCCGGCGGCAGGAGCCCGGCGCTCGAGACAATCCAAGTATCTGCGCTGGCGAGAAAGAGCCCGAGAGCGAGCGGCGCGGAAGCGGCTTGCAGTGTCGTCGGGCGCGGTCGCCGCCGATCGGCAAGCCTGACGATCAATAGCGCGAGCGCCGCGAAAGCCAACATGCCGTCGACGCTGACCAGCCAGCGGGTGGCCGCAGCCAGGTTTTCAGCCAGGAAATCCTGCTTCATGGTGAGCGAGGGCGCAGCATACCGCCATCGGTATGGTATGCGAGGGGCTGGAGAGCTCAGGTGATCGTCTCGCGTGCTCCGGTTCGGTTTTCGCTCGGCGGCGGCGGCACCGATCTGCCGAGCTACTACCAGCGCTACGGCGGCTTCGTGGTCAGCGCCGCGATTGACCAGTACGTCTACGTCACGGCCAATCGCCGCTTTTACGACAGCATTCGGCTGGCCTATTCCGAGACCGAAATTACGCCCGACGTCGCTTCGATTCGGCACCCGATTTTCCGCGAAGCGCTGCGCATGGCTGGCATCGAGCGCGGCATCGAGCTCACCAGCGTGGCCGATCTTCCTGCGAACAGCGGGCTCGGCTCGTCGAGTAGCTTCACGGTCGCGTTGCTCAACGCGCTCTACACATACAAACGCAATTTCGTGTCCTCGCAACGACTTGCCGAAGACGCTTGCACGATCGAGATGGAGCGTCTCGGCGAGCCGGTCGGCAAACAAGATCAATACATCGCCGCGTTCGGCAACGTGACGGCGCTCACGATCGATCGCGACGGCACGGTCCACGTCGAGCCGGTGCCGGTGCGCGACGAAGTATTGGACGAGCTGCAGAGCAACTTATTGATCATGTATTCGGGCATCGAAAGGCCCGCGAAGATCGTGCTCAGCGAACAAGGCGAGCGCGTCAAAAACAGCGATCCCGCGACCGTCGAAGGCATGCACCGGATTCAGGAAATCGGCCGGGATGTTTATGATTTACTCGTGAAAGGCAACACCGATCAGTTCGGCGAACTTTTGCACGAGCATTGGCAAAACAAGAAGAAGCTCGCCAGCAAAATGAGCGACCCTGTCCTCGACGAGTATTACGAAGCGGCGCGCAACGCTGGCGCCATCGGCGGTAAATTGATCGGGGCGGGCGGCGGCGGGTTTTTCATGCTCTACGTGCGGCCGCAGGACAAGCGCCGCGTGCTCGAAACCTTGAGCGCGCGCGGTCTCCGACCGCTTCGTTTTCACTTCGACTTGGACGGCGCGAAGATCGTCGCCAATATGCATCGAGCGCTGTAATGGCTTTTTCCAAGCTCGACCCGCTTCATTGGTTCGAACCCATCGCGCTCGTCGAAGCGAGCGAGCACGCGAAGCAGATGTCGGTCGAAGCGCGGGCGCGGGTCAAGCCGTTGGTCCAGGCGGCTCGCGCGCGATTTCGTGTGGCGCGCGAGCTGCGCGACGCGGAGACGCAATACGTCGCGTTGAGTCTGCTACGTGAGGCGGCCTTTTTTGCGCTTTGCGCCTTCGAATCGCTTGCGGCCGAGCCCGAAGTTCGCGCGGCTTCCGCAGCGGAAGCTTGGTCGCGCTTCGATACGCTAACGAATCAACCAGCGGGCATGCCCGATCGGTACGAGCTCGTACGCGAAGTGTTCGCGAAGAACGATGCTTTCTCGCTCGAGCTCGTTCCACCGGAGCAAGTCAATGAGTTACGCCTGTCCGCGGAAGCCGTCGTCGCGTGGCTGCTCGATTTGGTCGAAGTGCGTACGCCGAGCGAACTCTGGCGCGCGCGCGTCGTACGCGCGTCGTTCGCGGTGCTTGGCTTTGCCGCGGTTGCGCTCGGACTCATCGCCTATTGGCGGGCGCTGATCGCGATCGAGCCGCGCTGAGCGCGCTTCAGGCGCATTTCGCGACGCATACGATTTGAAAGCCGAGTAGCTCCGGCCAAACGCGGCACGCGCGAGCCTCGATCGGTTCCACGAAGCGCTCGTAGGCGCTGAACGCACGAGAATCACCGAGCGCCAGGTGATTGCCGTTCGCGACGTCGCGCTCGAAAAAGCGGCGCAAAATCGGCGCCGCGGATTGCACTACGGATGGTGTGCAGGCTTCGGCAATCAGCGTGAAGCCGGCATAGTCGAGCAATTTCTTGAGCGAGTGCCGCGTGAAAAAACGCAAATGCGTGCGATCGTACAGCCCCGACCAGCTGTATTCGAAGCGACCGAATAGCGTGCGCACGCGGTTGTACCAAACCCCATAGTTTGGCACGGACACGATGAACGTCGCGTGCCGCAGGCTCGGCAATCCGGCGAGCTGGCTGAGCAATGCGACCGGTTCACTGGTGTGCTCGAGCACGTCGGACAACAGCACCGCGTCGAAGCCCGCGTCTCCCGCAGTTTTTGCCCAGGTTTCGCATGAACCTGCGAAGACTTCGCCGAGCGAGTCGCGCGCTAGCTTCGCCGCTTCCTCGTTCGGTTCGATGCCGACGACGCACGCTTCGGGCGCAAGCTCGCGGATGCGCCGTCCGTTCGCTCCAGCGCCGCAGCCGACATCGAGAATGCGCGCGGTCGGCCGTTCGCGGAGCACGTGCTGCTCCAGCAGATCGATCAAGACGGTGTTGGGCCGCTCCAGGTACGCATAACCCGTCGAGCGATAATCCAATGGAAATCCGGCCTCGCGGTGCATTCCTCGGCCAGCATAGCGCAGGCTCGACTCGGTCGGTCGCGGGACGCGATTCGGAACCCGGTTTCTCGTTGTGGTACTAGCGTGCGCGGCCCTTTCGAGCGAGCTCGCGATGCCCCTGCAAGAACCCTCCGAACGACAGAACGCCGCGCTCTCGGCCTTGATTGGCCGTCCGCGCGGCGTGCTCGATGTCGGCTGCGCTGCGGGGATTCACGGGATGGTCGCACGGCGCGCAGGCGCTTGGGTCACCGGGATCGAAGCCGACCTAGAGCTCGCGAGCCGTGCGCGCCGCGCGCTCGACGAAGTGTTCACGCTCGATCCGGAGGATCGCGCAAGCGTGAGCGCGGCGCTCGGCGATCGCAAATTCGATCTGGTGATCGCAGCGGACTTGCTGGAACGCGCCAAAGATCCCGAGCCGCTGCTCGAGTTCTACTCGCAGTTCGTCGGCGAAGAGGGCAGGCTTCTGGTTTCGATCACCAATCGCGACGCGTGGCCGGTGAAGCTCCATGCTGATCGTCCCGAAGCCGGCTACGTGACGTCTGCTGGTAGCGCGCCGCGGCTGTTTTCGCGCGAAGAAGCGCTGCGCATGCTCGAGCGCTGCGGGCTCGAGCTGCTCGAAGAGAACCTCAACCCGATGCTCCTGCGCTCGCTGCGCCTGCTCTTGGGCGATGAGTTCTTCGTCAGCCTGCGTCACGGAGAGCGCGAAGGCCATGGTGATCTGACGGCTTATCAAGCCTATCTTTCCGCGGTGCGCCCGTTCGAAGTGGCGCTGGCGCGCCTGCTTCCGCGCTGGCTCGCGTTTCAGCACGTGCTCGTCCTGCGCAAGAAACCGCGCCCCAAAAAGCTGTCGCTCACGGTCGGCATGCTCACGATGGATGAGGAGCCGAGCGTCGCGCGCATGATCGATGAAGTGCGCAAATACGCTCCGGATGCGCAAATCTTGCTGGTCGATAGCTCGCTCAAGGATCAAACGCCGATCATCGCCGAGCGCATGGGCGCGCGCGTGTTGCGTCAACTTCCGCCGCGTGGGCACGGCCCCGCGATGGAACTTTTGATGTACGAAGCCGCGAAGCAAAGCGACGCGCTGATTTACCTCGATTGCGATTTCACTTATCCGCCGCCGGTGATCGTCGACATTCGCCGCATCTTGGAGAGCGGCGTGGACGTCGTGAACGCGGCGCGCGTGCGTACGAGACCGGCCGCGATGCCGCTCCCGAACTATCTCGCGAACAAGAGCTTCGTCGCCGTGGCGCAGCTATTGAATGGCGTGCCCGTCGCGGATCTGCATAGTGGCATGCGCGGCTATCGTTCTTCGGTGATTCGCGCGTTTTCGTTCGACGGCGAGGGCGACGCGCTCCCGATCGACACGGTGCTGTGGCCGGCGCGGTCGGGCTACCACGTGGTGGAAATCCCAATCGAATACCAAGAGCGGGTCGGCGCGTCGAAGCTTCGAAAAATCTCGGGCACAGTCTGGACGTTCATTCGGCTCGCGAGCACATTGCGCGTCGGTTCGCGACGAGCGAGGACGTACGATGCGTGGGAAAGTAGCGAGCGATGACCGCGCTCGCTCGGCCTGGCATCATCTTGGATCGCGACGGCACGCTGATTGACGTCGTGCGCGACGAAGAGACAGGCACGCTGTCCGTTGCGTTTCACCCGAATCAACTGCGCCTCCTGCCCGGCGTGATCGAGGGACTCAGCGCGCTTGCTGGGGCCGGTTTCGGCTTCGCGATCGCGACCAACCAACCCGGGCCTGCCAAGGGTCAGTACTCGGCGCAAGCCGTGGAACGCACGAACCGCGCGCTGGTCGAGCTCCTCGGGCAAGCGGGCATCGAGATCGCGTGCGTGGAAGTTTGTCTGCATCATCCCGAAGGCGCGCCGGGTGGGGACGCGCAATGGGTGGGTGATTGTGCGTGCCGCAAACCGAAGCCCGGGCTTTTGCTGCAGGCGATCGAGCGCGCACACTTCGATTCGGCAAAGAGCTGGATGATTGGCGATTCGGCGGCGGACGTGCAGGCGGCGCGCGCTGCCGGTGTGCGCGCGGCGCTGGTTTTTCCGACCAATCGCTGCGAAATCTGCCCACTGCGCTCAGGGCCGAGCGTGAGCGCGGACCTCGTCGCCGCGCGCTTCGACGATTTGGCGCGCGCCATTCTCAGAGCTTAGGCTCGGAAACGCGTTATGGTTCGCCGAGAGGGCAGTAGCTTTGCCCGAGGAGCCGAGATTGCTTTTTCTGGATAGCTCTGACCCGGTCGAGATTCGCGAAATCTTTTCGTGGGGCGTCCTGTCGGGCATCACGACCAATCCGCTGATCTTGTCGCGCGAAGCCGGCTCGGTCGATTTGGAGCCACGCATGCGCGAAGTGATTCGTGCCTCGCGCGGACCGGTCTCGGTCGAGCTCGTGCATGAAACCGAGCGCGAAATGCTCGCCGAAGCCGCTGCGTATCATGCTTGGGATCCGGCGCGCGTGTGCATCAAGGTGCCGTTTTCGGAGACCGGCCTGAAGGTCCTGCATCAGCTGACGACGCGCGGCGTGAGCACGAACGTGACCTGCATGATGAGCTTCAATCAGGCGTACCTGGCCGCGCTCGGCGGCGCGACGTACGTCAGCTTGTTCAGCGGGCGCATTCGCGACATGGGCTACGACGCGCGGCCGATCATCCGCGAATTGCGCGCGGTGCTCGATCGTGAAGCTTTAGCGAGCAAAATCCTGATCGGCTCGATTCGCCATTTGATGGACGTGAACGAGGCTTTGCAGGACGGCGCGCACGTCGTGACCGTGCCGCCGCCGATCTTGCGCAAGATGCTGTGGAACCCGCGCACCGAGAGCACGATCGAAGAGTTCAATACGGCCTGGCGCAACCGTTCGCGCGGCTGAATCAGTCGAGCTCGAGCAATTCGAGTTGCGCTTTCGGATCGCGATCCCAAGCTTCGTGCGGGGGGCGAAATGTGCCGAACCAATGCTCGTGACCGATGCGATGAATCAACTCGGTGATCGAGGAATAGACGTAGCCCGGCTTCCAACGGCTTGCCGGGATCGAAAATGGCATGCCCACCTCAGCGACGGCGGGATCGGATGGCACGAGCGAGCTCGACGGCGCTTTGACGATCGAATGCATCACGAGCTCCGGCTCCGCGGGATCGGGGCCCGCAGCCCGAAAATAGACGCTGTACACCAGTGACGTTTTTCGCTCGAGCCGAGTTCCGAGTAGCTCGTCGCCGTCGATGAAGCCGCGGGCTGCTCGGCGATCGGCACCCGCGAGCAGCGCAGCGAGCCAATGATTGGCTGCCGCCGAATCACCGCGAGCGACCGCGATATTGTGGGCGATCCGCATTTCTTCGAAGCTTCGTGGAGTTTCGTTGGGCAGCTCATTCGGCGTCAGCGCGAAGCGATCGCGGAGCTCCCAGGTCAAAAATGCGTTCGGCTTCACGCGCCGCTCGGCGAAATGGTTCGACACCCAATAGCGCTGGAGAAGACTCGGTTCGACGCGATCGATCGTGAATGCGCGCAGATTGCCTTTCGGTGCCGCGCGGTCGATCGTCAAGAACGCGTCGAGCGCGTCGATCGAAAAGGCCTGCGCGAGCGCTTCTTGTTCGCTCGCGCCGAGAAAGCGCATGTCGGCGATGTAGTAGCGCTCCTGTCCGGTGGCGGGCGTCGTCGGCAGGCGCGTGACGGTCAGCGCTGGTCGTTGCACCGACCAATCGACCCACAATGATTGACGCATGCTCGGGTGCAACCAGAGTCCGGTGTCCGGCGCCATGCGCGCGCTGAGCCACTCGATCGCCGCGACTTTGTCTTTGTCCGCCTGCTCGTGATTGCCGTGTTCGTTGAAGCGTCCGCCCGAGCGATGGCCGTAACCGAGCGCGCGCAGGCCGTCCGGCAAGATCGCGAGCGGGATCAGAGTGCCGAGCGCCAGGCAGGCGTAACTGGGTCCAATCCCGCGCAGCTTTGCGAATTTCTGCCCGAGCCAACGCACGAACTCGAATGCCGTTTGCACGAGCGCGGCAAAGGCGAACGCGAAGTACTCGGCAAAGTAGAATGGCCAAAAGATGTGCACGTCCGCACCTTGCTTGAACACGACGTATTGAAGCCAGGCCATCACGAACACGGCGAGCGGCAACGCCTCGAGCTCGGAGCGCCGGAGTAACGTGCGCAGTCCGAGCACGGGCAACGCGAATTTCCCGATCGCGATCGCGAGGCCGGTGAACGACACTTCAATCCAGAATTTGCGCGCCTCGAGCACACGCTTGAGCGGCAACTCCGAGCCGACCGAGCGACGCGAGCCTTGCGAAAATAGCTCGCTCAATTGGCCGAAGTGCGAAAACGTATAGAGGTGCGCGCCGATCGCGATGCTAGAAAGGGCGATCGCGAGCCCCCAAAAGGTCGCAATTCGACGGCGATCCGCGACCAAGCTCCAGCGCCGTAGCAAAAACACGTTCAGAAATACCGCAGCGAGCAGCACGCTTGCGAAGAACACCGCGGCCCAGTCCGAACAGACAGAGTAAACCAACCCGCCGAGCGCGAGCGCGAGGAAGCGCCGCAAGTAGGTCTGGCGAAAGCGCGCATAGCCCCAAATCGCGAGCGCCGTGCCGAAAATGACCGGAACTTCCAGCGAATTCATGTCGGCGAAGGCAAGCGCGATCGGCACCACGGCGTAGCTCACCGCGCAGGCCGCGCCCGCGACAGGGCCCCATAAAGCGCGTGCCGCCAAGTAAAGAATGGGCGGAGTGAGCGCGCTTTGAAGTGCTGCGGGCAAGCGGCAGGCCCAGGCGTGATGCCCGAACAGCTTCATGAAAATGGCGCTGACCCAGAATATACCCCAAGGGTGATGGCAGTAGTACTCGCTCGGCGCGGGCGGAAGCAGCGTATGACGCGGTACGGGCGCGAGGATGCCCCAGTGCCACATGTTCTCCGCGCTCGTGCAGACAGCGGACGACGCGGCGTAGTGGCCGGCGCTGAACGTGTCGCCGAGCTCCCAGAACGCGCACACGGCGAAGAACAGGCTCGCGACGGCCGCGACGATGAGGCACACGCGTTCGAGCGTGCGCAGCTCTGGGCGCGCTTTCCACCCGTCGTCGCGGAAGACACCGCGCAGTCGGCCGAACATCGCGCGACGCTACCACGGTTGGTTGCGTCCGAACGTGGAAATGCCGGCAAAATAGCGGTGTTTCAGCGCGCGGCGAGCTTTGCTTCGAGGTCCGCGATGCCGCGCTCCGAGCCGATCTCGTAGAAGCGCTCCAGAGCGACGTACGCGCGCAGCTTGCCGCGCCGGGCGAGTTCGGTTTGCAGCCGGTCGAGGCCGAACCCGGAATCGGGCGGGTATTCGAGCAGCGCTTCGCGGCGAAGCGCGGTCGCGCCGTAGTCGATGTAGCGAAGTGCCGGATCGGCGCTGCCCTTTTCGTAGCGCACGACCCAATCGCTCCGGACTTCGCAGTTGCTCGCGTCCCACTGGCCCGCGTTTTCGAATACGCTCATCGTGCCGAGCGCTTCGGGATTGAGCTCGAGATCGCAGAGCGGCGCCGAGTAGGCGAAGGGTAAGTAGCTATCGCCGTATGTGACGAGGAATTGCGAAGCTAGGAGCGGCGCGGCTCGGCGCAGCGCGCCGCCAGTGCCGAGCAAGTGCGGGCCGTCTTCCGAGTAGGCCGCAGTGACGCCGAATGCCGCCCCGTCCCCCAAAAAATCCCGAATCAAGTGGCCGAAGTGGCTGATGCAGAGCACGAAGTCGGAAAACCCGGATGCCGCGAGGGCTTCGATTTGCCAAGCCAAAAACGGCCGACCGAGCACGGGCAAGAGCGCTTTGGGGAGCTCGCGTGTGCGCGCGCCGAGGCGCGTCGCAAGTCCTCCCGCGAGGATGACGACTTGCATCAACCGAACACTTCTCGCGCGAGCGCACTGACTGCGGCGGACACGGCTTCGTCGCTCGATTGCGTGACGCGAAAGCCGAGTGCGGCCAATTTATCGGGATTCAAGCGCGAGTGCGGGATGTCCCCGAGCCAGCCGCGCGCGCCCCCGGTGTAACGAATGCGTGTGTTCGGAGACGGCGAAGCCGCGACGCACAACTGTGCGATGCGTTGCACGGACGTGAAATCGTGCGGCGCGATGTTGTAGACGTTCAAGCGTTCGCGCGTGTGTTCGACGCCGAACAAGACGCCCGCGACGCAATCGTTCACGTGCACGTAGGGCTTCGATTGTCGACCGTCGCCGAGCACTTCGAGCTCTTCTTGATTTTTCTTGAGCTTGTTCAAAAAATCGAGCGCCGCGCCGTGCGTGCCGCGCGGGCCGACCACGTTGCCGAAGCGATAGATCCAAGCCGACAGGCCGAAGCATTCGACGAACGCGCTGATCAAACCTTCGCAGGCGAACTTGCTCGCGCCGTAAAGCGAGATTGGCAAAGAGCCGAGGTCGGTCTCGGCGCAAGCTTCGGCGGTGTCACCGTAGACAGTACCGGAAGAGGCGAAAATTAGCTGTTTCGTGGCGGTGCGACGCATCGCTTCGAGCACGTTCCAGGTGCAGATCGTGCCTTGTTCGAGATCGAGCCGCGGGTTGTCGAGGCCCCAGCGCGCCTCTGGGTTGGCCGCCAGATGGAACACGAAATCGTGCCCGGTCATGGCGTGCGTGAGCGCGTCCAAATCGAGTGCGTCGCTTTCGACGAGATGGGCGCCGAGCTCGAAAGCGCGACTCAAGAACTCGCGCTTACCGACCGAAAGATTGTCGAACACGGTGACTGCGGCGCCGAGCTCGAGCAAACGCTCGACCAAGTGGCTGCCGATGAAACCCGCGCCGCCGACGACGAAAGAGCGCGAGCCGGCGAGCGGGCTCGTCACTTGCTCGTGCTCTCCCACTTCATGCCGCTTCGTTGCAGATCCGGGTGCGACACTAAAAAGTGCCAAATCACGGCTTGAAAGGCCTCACTGTGCGGCGTCACGGCGGAGGGATTCACGGTCGGAATCAAGACGCACGCATGCGCGACTCGCGCGGTGTAGCCGCCGTCCCGCCCGACGATTCCGGCGATGCGCGCACCGATCTGCTGCCCGTATTCGAGGGCGCGCACCAAATTCGGACTCACGTTCTTCTCGCGGTCGCCGCCGCCGACCGAAAATACGAGCAGCAGATCGTTCGGCGAGAGTTTGCTCACCTCGAGCCAAGCTGCGAACGTGGATTCCCAGCCCTCGTCGTTCACGCGCGCGGTGAGCTCGGACACGTTGTCCGTCGGTGCATACGCTTCGATGCCGCACAGCTTTCGAAAATCGTTCACCGCGTGCGAAGCATTGCCCGCGCTGCCGCCCACGCCGAGCACGAATAGCCGCCCGCCGCGCGCGCGCACCGCGCACAGCTCGGCAAGCAGCTGCTCGACCGAGGCTTCGTCGATCTGCTCGAGAATTTGCGCGGCTTCGCGAAAGTAGTCTTTGACTCGGGTCATGGTGGGTGCGGGCGCTTCGAATTGCTCGCGAGGCCAGCGTACCGCTTTTTCCTGCGATGTGGCAGGCTCGGGCGCGCTCATGAGCCGCGCCCGCTACCTTTGGTTCTTGTTGCCGATCGCGGGACTCTTCGAGCTCGGCGCGTTCGTGCGCGATGCCGAGAGCGCGCCGCGCCTCGATGAGTGGCGAGCCGTGCGCGGTGAAGTCTCGAAGCTCAAGGGGCCGGGCGATCTCGTCGTCGTCGCGCCGGAGTGGACCGATCCTTTGGCTCGCGAAGCCTTTGGAGATGCGTTGATGCCCATTGCCAACGAGGCGCGCGCCGACGACTCGGCTTATACGCGGGCGATCGAAGTATCCGAACTCGGCGCGTCCGCGCCGGAGCTCACCCAGTGGCCGATCCGTGAGACGCGCGATGTCGGCCGATTCCGTCTGCGCGTGCACGAAAATCCCGAACCCGCGAAGATTCTATTTTCGTTTCTCGATCACGTGAGCCCAGCATTTCTCTCCGTGCACGACAGCGCGACGGACGAGCGCGCGTGCCAATTCACTGCGCACGCGACGGTCACTGCGGGCGGACTGCACGGTCATTTGGCGTTTCCGCGCGAGCGCTTCAACTGCGGCGGCGAAGAGTTCTTTGTCGGCGTCACGATCTTGGACGACCAGAATTATCGACCACGGCGCTGCATCTGGGCGCATCCGCGCGGCACGGGCGTGCTGCGTTTGAATTTTGCGGACGTGACGCTCGGCCGCAAAATCCACGGCTACGCCGGGCTCTCGTACTTCTTGTTCCGCGACGGATTGCATGGCCCGACGCTCTTGAGCGCGCGAGTAAACGGCGAAGAAGTCGGCCGTTATTTGCACCGCGACGAGCTCGGCTGGCGCGGCTTCGACTTCGATACGTCGCGCTTCGCCGGCCAAACCGCGAGCGTCGAATTCGACGTGCACAGCGATGACCCGAGCGATCGTCAATTTTGCTTTTACGCAGACACGCGATGAACGACGCAGGCAAACTCGATCGAACCGATCGCGCGATCTGCGCCGCGCTTCTCTTCGGCTACGTCGCGCTCCTGCTGTCGACGGTGAAGCACTTGGGTTACGCCCGCGACGAGGGCTTCTACTTTCAGGCGGCGCAGAGCTACGAGTCCTGGTTCGAGTTGCTCGGAAAAAACTTTCACCTCGCGCTCGAGCCAGGCGTGATCGATCGCTACTGGAGCGTGAATCACGAACATCCGGCGTTGATGAAGTCGCTGTTCGCGTTTTCGCACCACTATTTGTACGGGGTTTTCCGGGTTTTTCGCGAACAAGGCAGCGCCTATCGCTTCCCCGGTATGGTGCTGAGCGCGCTCGGCGTCGTCGTCACTTACGCGTGGGGCAAGCGGGCGATAGGGCGCACGGCGGGGCTCGTCGCCGCGCTCTCGCTCGCGTTCATGCCGCGCGTGTTTTACAACGCGCACCTCGATTGTTTCGACGCGCCGGTGATGACGATGTTGCTCATCACTGCGTATGCCTTCGCGCGTTCGCTCGAAGCGGGACCCGCCTGGGCGATCACGACCGGCGTACTCTACGGCCTATTGCTCGACACGAAGCACAACGCTTGGCTCTTACCCGCGGCGTTCGTCGCGCATTTTTTGCTATCGCGCGGGGCGCATGCGCTGCGTGAGCTCCGCGCCGGTCGCGTCGCGATTCCGAGCGCGTTCTTCGCGATGGGGCTGATTTCGCCGCTGGTTTTCTACGCGGGTTGGCCTTGGATTTGGCACGACACGGCGCGCCGAATCGCCGACTACGTCGCGTTTCACCTAGGCCACGAGTACTACAACATGGAATTTCTCGGCCAGACGTATTGGAAGCCGCCAATGCCGCGGCTCTACGCCTGGATCATGACGCTCGGCACGGTGCCGGCGATCACGTTGATTCTGTTCGCGCTGGGGCTCGCGGTGAGCGTGCTGGTTCGCGTTCCGAGATGGCAGAAGCTCGTGCAGCCACTCGCGGCGAGCGAAGCGAAGCGCGACGAATCGACGCCGCTACTTTGGCTGTTGTGCCTGTTGATGTGTTACGCGCCGTGGTGGTCGGATCAGACGCCGATTTTCGGCGGCACCAAGCACTGGATCACGGCCTATCCATTTTTGTGTTTGTTTGCCGGGCGCGGCTTTGCCGTCGCGGTCGAGCACATTCGAGCACTGATTCCGTGGCCCGTAGTCGCGCGCTTCACGGCCGAGGGGCTCGCGGTATGCGTGCTGATCGGCCCATTGTGCATGACGCTGCACTCTCAACCTTGGGGTTTATCTTTTTATACGCCGCTGGTCGGGGGCGCGCCGGGCGCGGCCAGTTTGGGCCTGAATCGCACGTTTTGGGGCTATACCACCGGCGCCGTCGATGGCTTCATCAACGAGCACGCGCCGTCGCACGCGAACATTTACGTGCACGACACGGCCTTGCAAAGCTGGGACATGCTGCGCGCGGACGGCCGAGTGCGCGAAGATCTCCGCGGCTCGCTCTCGATTCCGGGCTCGTCGCTCGCGCTCTATCATCACGAGCCGCACATGCATCGCGTCGAATACGAAATCTGGGTCGACTACGGTCACGACGCGCCGGCGGATGTCGGCACGTTCGACGGTGTGCCGGTGGTTTGGGTTTATCAGCGTTAGCACTCAGCGCGGTGTGTCGCCGAGTTGCCAGCGCGGATCGCCTTCCGTGAGCCACGGATAAAGCGCAGCGATGCGCGCTTCGACGCGCGCATCGTGGCTGTGACCTGCGCCTCGCACGTACTCGACTTGCGCTTCGACGCCCGCGTCTTTGAACCAATGTGCCGCGTTTTGCGCCGGTTCGGCGCATTCCTTGCGGCCGCAGACGAACAGCACACGCTCGCCGCCACGAGCGCGAAACTCGCGCGCACGCGCCACGTTCCAATCCGCAAAGCCGCCTTCGACCAAGACGAGGCGTGTGATTTCGTCCGCGTGCTCGACCAGCATCAGTGCGCCCATCGTCGCGCCTTGGGAGAAGCCAGCGTAGAACACGGGGCCATCGGCGATGCGCTCCGCGAAGCGCGCGCGCAGCGCGGCGAGTGCCGCGAAGGTTTCGCGCTCGAGTGTCGGATGATCGGGGTAGTAATCGCCGTCCTCGGGGACGAGGCTCCGCGCGCGGCCGCGGATACAGAGCAAGATGGCTTTGCCGCGCGAGATGCGCTGCCACAAATCGCAGTGCGCTTCGGGGGTGCCGCCCGCGCCGTGCGCGACCACGAGCACGGGCGCTTTGCCGGGCTGGTCCGGTAAACGCACCACAGCCGGCAAAAACTCCGGCACTTCGAGGAGCTGCGAGCGGCCGGCGAGCGGTGATTCAGCGGCGGACTCCGACGCACTATCGTCGAGCGCCGCCACGGGCGCGATGCTTTTGCCCGGCGTGGCGCCCGCGCTGGAAGTAACGACGAGGTTCGGTTTCGACTCGGTGGATGGTGACGCACTCGCGACGGGCGAGCGCGCCACGCCGTGACTCGTGCACCCCAAAAAAATAAAAGCCGCAAGCCAAGCGACGCGCATCGAGCTAGCCACCAAGATACGACATTTCGAGTCGCGGCAAACTGCGCGTGCTCGCCGAACGGAGCTCGGAGTAACGATCGCCGCGCGCGCGCCAGAATTCTTGCATCGTGGAGACGAGCGCTGCGTCGTCGGTCGATGCACGCAGGATGCTCCGCAGATCGGTGCCCGCGCGCGCGAACAGGCAGCCGTAGATTTGGCCGTCCGCGCTCAGGCGCAGTCGCGTGCAATCGCCGCAAAAGGGCTGTGTCACGCTGCTGATGATACCAATTTCGCCCGTGCCATCGCGGTAACGGTAGCGGCGCGCGACTTCGCCGCGGTAGTTCGAGCCGATGGCTTCGAGCGGCATTTCGGCGGCGATGCGCGCCACGATTTCGCGCCCGCTCACGACTTGATCGAGGCGCCAATCGTTAGTGAGCCCGACATCCATGAACTCGATGAAGCGCACGATGTCGCCCGAGCCTTTGAATTTTCGCGCTAATTCGACGATGGTGTGATCGTTCACGCCGCGTTTGACGACCGCGTTGATTTTGATTGGTTGAAAGCCGGCCGCGCGCGCGGCTTCGACGCCCGCGAGCACGTCGTCGACGGGCACTTCGGAGTCGGTCATGCTGGCGAAGACGTCGGGCGAAGTCGAATCGAGACTCACCGTGAGCCGGCCGAGTCCAGCATCGCGCAACGCGCTCGCGTGCTTCGCGAGCAATGAACCGTTGGTCGTGAGCGCAATGTCGAGGCCGGGCAAGCGCGAGAGTCGGCGCACGAGGTCGGGCAAACCCTGGCGCAACAGCGGCTCGCCGCCGGTGAGGCGCAGCTTTTTCAAACCGAGCGGCAATAGCGCGCCGACCACGCGCGCGATTTCGTCGAAGCTCAGGATTTCGGCGTGCGGCAAGTAGCGGTGATCGGCGCCGAAATGTTCGCGCGGCATGCAATAGCGGCAACGAAAGTTGCAGCGATCGGTCACGCTGACGCGCAGATCCGTGAGGGGTCGGCCGAGTCGATCGGCGAGCTCCGGCGTGCGCGTAAGTTCCACCCCGGGACTTCTAGCATCGCTGGGCTCGAGCGCGAGCGGCGGATTCCTGCTTCGAGTTTCGCGGCGGAGCGCGAGTTCGCTCTGGCTCTGCTATCGTTCGCGCGTGAAGCTCTATTCCTTCGACGGCATCGACGCCACACTCGATTTCGTGCCGCTCGCGGGCCGTCGCGCGCTCGATCGCGTCGGGTTGAAGCCGTCGCTCGAAGCGTGGCGCGCGCTGCCGTTCGAGGTTCGGCGCGGCTTGGTCGAGCTCGGCGAAGCGCGCGAAATCGATCTGGCAGCGGTCGAAAGCGCGCTCGCCGGGCTGTCGATCCCGCGGCTCGATCCTGCCGAAGATCCGAATCCGCTCGCCGTGCCGGAAGCCGTGCGCGCGCGTTTCGGCGCGTCGCGACCGATTTCGGACGCGCTTTGGGTCAGCCTTACGCCGATCGATCGCTATGCGCTGGCGAAGATGGCCGATCGCGCGAAGGACGATCGACTCGCCGCGGCGTACCTGGAGATCGTGGGACAAAGCGCGCTCTCGACGCACCTTGCTCCGGGCGGCGGCGCGCGCATGGTCGACGTATCGCAGAAGCCGGCATCGCTGCGGCGAGCGATCGCCGAGACGCGCGTGACCATGAACGAAGAGGCATTCGCGCGCCTCGAGCAGCACAATGCGCCCAAGGGAGACGTGCTCGGCACCGCGCGCTTGGCCGGAATTATGGCTGCGAAACGCACCTCCGAGTTGATCCCGCTGTGTCATCCGCTGGCGCTAACCAAACTCGAGCTCGAGCTCGAGCTCGATCCGCCGTCGCACGCGATCCTCGTCCGCGCGACGGTCGAAGCCGTCGATCGCACGGGCGTCGAAATGGAGGCATTGACCGCGGTGAGCGTCGCAGCGCTCACCGTCTACGACATGCTCAAAGGCATCGATCGCGGCATGGAAATCGGCCCGACGCGCTTGCTCGGCAAGAGCGGCGGTCGCAGCGGAGATTTCTCGCGATGAGTTTGTTCGAGCTTCGCGAGCGCGAGATTTCAGTCGCGGAAGTGATCGCGGCCGTGGCACGACCGGAGGCGGGCGGCATCTCGGTGTTCGTCGGTACGGTGCGGAGCGAGAACGGCGGTCAGCCCGTCGCGCGGCTCGAATATCAGGCGTACGCGTCGATGGCCGAAAAAGAAATGTCGCGCATCGCCCGGGAAATTTGCGATGAAATCGGCGACGTGAAGCTCGCGGTCTTGCACCGCACGGGCTCGCTCGCGGTCGGCGAAGTGGCGGTCGCTTGTGCCGCCAGCGCGCCGCATCGGGGCGAAGCGTTCGAAGCGTGCCGGCTCTTGATCGATCGCATCAAAGCGCGCGTGCCAATCTGGAAGCGCGAGCACGGTCCGAGCGGTCCGTACTGGGTCGGTTGGGAAGACGCGCGCTGCGCTCCGGGCGAACACGCTCACCAACACGAGCAAGAGCAGTAGTCAGCGTGTGACGTCACTCGGCGTATCCCAATCGCGGAGCGCGCGCGCGAATGCGGCGTCGCCTTCGAGTCGTTCGATGTCCGGGCCGAGCTCGTCCAAGACACGCATCAGCGAACGTTTGCCGCTGCTCAGCAGCACGCGCTCGATCGCGGCGAGTGTCGGTTCCGGCGCGTACGTCGCGGCGAACGGCTGAAATCGGCCTTCGACGAACGGCACGCGCGCCGCAATGGCGAGCGGCAAATTCAGGGCTTTTAACACTCGAGCGTCGATGAACGGTAAATCGCACGAGAGCGCGATCGCGCGTTCGACTCGCAGCGAGCGTGCGCGTAGCATCAAAGCACGCAGTCCGCCGATCGGCCCGCTTCCGCGCGGGTCGTCGTCGATTTGCTCGAGGCCGAGCGCGGCATATGCCGTCGAGCTTCCGACCAAAAACAATGCTGCATTCGGAATTGCTTCGCGCGACACTCGGACGAGTCGCTCGAGCAGCGTCTCGTCACCCTCAGGAGTGACGAGCGCGCCCTTGGCGATGCCGCCCATGCGCGTGCCGGCACCGCCGACGAAAATCCCGACACTGACGCGGTTCACAGCTCGGCCAAGCGAATGATTTCGACCGACTCGCCCGCTTTGAGCCCGCTCGATTCAGCCGGCAAGATCACGAGCGCGTCCGCGTAGGCCATGCTGGCGGTCGAACCCGAAGCTTGATTGGGCGACGTGAGCGCCAGATCGCCCTCGAGTCGCGCGCGATAAAACCCAGTGCGGCCAGGTTTTTGCGGCAAATCATGGGCCAAGCGCGCGTGCCCGCGTGGCGGCACTGGGCGCGCATCGCCTTGCATCGCGCGCACGAGCGGCATGCCGAAGAGCGCGAAGGTGAGCTGCGCCGAAACCGGATTGCCCGGCAAACCCAAGATGCGCGTGGCCCCAAAGCGTCCGAACGCGAGCGGCTTACCGGGTTTGATTTGGACTTTCCAAAATTCGAGCTCGGCGCCCACGTTCGCGAGCGCCGCGCGCACCAAGTCGTGCTCACCGACGCTCACGCCGCCGACCGTGAGCAAGACGTCCGAGCTCGCGAGTGCTTCTCGAATTGATTTTTGGGTCGCCTCGAGGTCGTCACGCGTGCGAGGCATGAGCTCGGCAATGCCTCCCGCCTGTTCGACCAGCACGGCCAAGCTCGGCCCGTTCGACTCCGGAATCGTCCCCGGCGTCGCGGCTGAACCTGGCGCGCGCAGCTCCTCACCGGTGCACAAAATCGCGACGCGCGGCCGTCGCGCCACGAGCAATTCACTCTGTTCGACGGCCGCGGCGAGCCCCAATTGAAATGCGTTCAAGCGCGTGCCGCGCGCGAGGGCGACCGCGCCTTCACTCATGTCTTCGCCGCGCCGTCGGATGTGCGCGCCCGCGCGTGGTCGCTCTTGGAAGTGCGCGCGCTCGCCGTCGCGCGTTACGTCTTCCTGCATCACCACCGCGTCGGCGCCCCCCGGAATCGGCGCACCAGTAAAAATGCGACACGTGCTCTTCGCTGTTAAGGACTCGGCGCCCACGCCCGCTCGACTCTCACCGCGCACGGGCCAAACCCACGGGCCATCACCCTGGAATTCGTCACTGCGAACGGCATAGCCGTCCATCGCGCTGTAATCGAAAGTTGGCAGTGGGGTGAGCGCCACCACATCTTCGGCGAGCACGCGACTCGCTGCGAGTCCGAGCGCGACGCGCTCACTGCCCATGATCGTGGCCGATTCGAGAATCGAACGCAGTGCGGCGTCGAACGGAAGCATCGCGTCGCGATATTAGCGCAAGCCGATGCGGCGGAAATTGCGCTGGCTTCGTGCACGAATTCTTGGAATGCGCGGAGTGCGCAATCCGTCTCATGATCGGACCGAATTGAGTCGAACGGTGACAGCCGCGAAATCGCTTTGGTCTCGACTCGCTGGGCCTCGCCGAGCGGCATGCCGGTTGCTTGAGCACAAAGGAAGACGCATGATTTGCCGCATGCATAGGCGCATCGCTGGACTCGTGAGTTTGCTGAGTATCGCGTTCGCGATGGCAGCTCGACCGGCTCTTGCCCAGCAAGCGGACGGCGATTGGTTCGACGACTCGGGGAATTCGGCCCCACCGCCGCCCGCCGACAGCTCCGCGCAGCAGCTCCCGAGCTATGGCCCACAGGGTCAGCCGCTTCCGCCTGAGGCGACGGGGACGCAGAGCGCGCCGCGCCCTGGGCAGATGCTGAGTCGCCGCTCATTCTAAGTTCCGGCCCCGAGGGGTAGCGCGTATCTTGACCGAAACTCGGCGCCGACTAAAGA
>DASYCL010000218.1:0-2674 GCA_036500245.1 Polyangiaceae bacterium
CGGTGTTGTCTTTGTTGGGGCAGCCAGCCAGCAGTGCCAGCGAACCCAAAAGCGCCGAAGCGCGCACGACATCGACGAAGCGCATGTGATTTCCTCCGCCGGGGAGCCCAACACGAAGCTAAGGCCGTGCAAAGCGAAAAACGACTTCGCGTGAATGTCCAGGCGATCCGCGGTGAGGCTCCGGCGCGCGGCTGGGACGTGTTGAACCACAACCCAAATCAAAATCGGATTCTGTCTTTAGCCGAGTAAGTCGCTTGCGATGCCTTCACCGCGCGGGCGCTCGACGCGCGCGGCGCCCGCGCGCTCGAGGTGCGCGAGCACTTGCAGCACGCAAGCTTCGTCCCAAGCGTCCCCGACGATTTGTAGGCCGACCGGCAAGCCTTGGCGATCGAAACCGACGGGCGCGGTGCCGGCGGGCAAGCCCGTGACGTTGGCCATGAACGCGAAGCGGCACATCGCGTCGAGCGCCGGCGGATCGATGAAGCCAGTGCGCGCTTCGTCGTCGCTGACGCGTGGCGCGCTGATCGCCGTCGTCGGCAGCGCGAGCACGTCGATTTCACCGAGCACGCGCGCGAGTTCGTGACGAAGCGCTAGCCGAATGCGCTGCGCGAGGACATAATCGTCGGGCAAAAATGTCTCCAAACCGGCTAAAAACAGCTGCATGTCTTGGCCGAGCTCGTCCATGTGCCGAGCGCGAATGTCGGCCATGGCGGCGAAGGCCTCGACGCCGATCGTGAGGTAGCCGATGGCCGCGGCGTAGCGCGCCAGCTCGAACTTCAGGCGCACGATTTCGGCGCCTTCGCGTTCGAGTGCGTCGAGGGCTTGCCGACCCGGGCCGGCGATGTCGTCGGGCAGGTTCGACCAATCGTTTTCGTCGATGCCGATTTTGAGCCCGCGCACGCCGCGGCCGAGCGCCGAACTGAATTGTCGCGGCGCGACGCGCGGCGCGATCAGTGACGACGCGTCGCCGTCGTCCGCGCCGCTCGCGAGATCGAGGAACAGCGCGAGGTCGCGCGTGGACGACGCGATCGGACCGAGGTGCACCACCGAGGTCGCGCCGGGCAAACCGTGGCCCGTCGCGGGTATGCGACCGTAAGTCGGCTTCAGGCCGAACACGCCGCACAGCGCCGCGGGAATGCGGATCGAGCCGCCGCCGTCGCAGCCGAGCGCGAGCGGCGTAACGCCCGTGGCCACGGCGACCGCGGAGCCGCTCGAGCTGCCGCCGGGCAAGCGGCTCGGATCGTGCGGATTTCTCGGCATGTGGCGGTGCGCGTTGCCGCCGAGCGGCGAAAGGCCGAACTCGGTCATCGGGGTTTGGCCGATGACGATTGCGCCTTTTTCGCGCAAGCGCGCGATCGCGACGCAATCGGCGCGCGCCGGCGCGCGGCGCAAGCAGAGCGAGCCCATGCGCGTCACGAAGCCGAGCGTGTCGACTTCTTCTTTGACTGCGATCGGGATGCCTTCGAGCTCGCTGCGCGTCGTGCCTTCGGCGAAGCGGCGCGCGCTTTCGGCGGCCGCAATCAGCGCGCGTTCGTCGTCATAGCCGCAGAGTGGGCCGAGCGTCGGCGTGTGCAATGCGAGTGAGCGCGCGTGGGCGAGCGCGCGCGCTGTTACGTCGATCGGCGTCAAATCGCCGGCGCGATAGCGCGCAGCGAGACTCGCGCTCGGGCGCGGCCAAGCTTCGAGCCGCGGCGGTTCGAGCTCCAGCGACGGCCGCGCGTGATTTTCGCGCGCGCGGATCGGCGCTTGGCTAAAAGGCAGCGCGACGCCGATTTGCGGCCCGAGCGCGCGCAAAGCGTCGATGCCGAGCTCGGCGCGAAACAAGCGCGTGAGCGGGATCCGCGCGGGCGTCTTGCGCACCGCGGTCACGAGCGCGCCGAGCGTGCGCCCAGAAATGCGGCCTAGCGGCAGAGTCAGCATGGCGCCCGCGCGTTTAACATTGCTGCGTTTCACCTGCATTGCACCGGCTACCGAACGGCGATTTATGGCGGTTTATCGACGCGCGAAACTCAGCGCGACGCAGCCACGATGCGGACGCGCCGCGCGCAGCGGAAGTCCCTAGAAACCCGAGCCCAGCATTGGTAGTAAGGCCACGTGTCAAATTCGGCTAAGTACAACATCCCCGTCGAGGAGCTCGCGCTCACCGCTCCTGCCATCCGCGACAGCTTCGTCAATCATACGCAGCACACGCTCGGCAAACATCCGAGCGCCGCGACGCGGCTCGACCATTTCGTGGCGACCGCGCGGCTCGCGCGCGACCGCATGTTCGATCGCTGGACGCGCACTTGGCAAAAACGCGAGCGCCAGCAGCCGAAAATCGTCTACTACTTGTCGCTCGAGTTCTTGATCGGCCGTTTGCTCGAAGACGGCCTGGTGAACCTCGGCATCCTGGAAGAGACACGCGCTGCGCTCGCCGAACTCGGCATCGATCTGCAGCAAGTGCTCGAACAAGAGCCGGACGCCGGCCTCGGCAACGGCGGTCTCGGCCGGCTCGCCGCGTGTTTCCTCGATTCGATGGCCACGCTCGGCATCTCCGGCATGGGCTACGGCCTGCGCTACGACTACGGCATTTTCCGGCAAGACATCGTCGGCGGCATGCAGCAAGAGTCGCCCGATCAGTGGCTCCAATACGGTAACCCCTGGGAGGTCGCGCGACCCGAGCGCATGTACAAGG
>DASYCL010000219.1:0-2761 GCA_036500245.1 Polyangiaceae bacterium
GGTCTCGGATGCCGAGGACGCCGCGCGCCGGCTGATCGACATCGGCGAGTCGACGAGCGACGTGAAGGGCGCGATGGCGCGCTGCTTGAACCGCGCGGAAGACAAGCTCAACACGCTTCGCGCCGCGTTCGCGCCGATTCAAGACAGCGCGGTCCCCGAGCGAATGGTCTTGCAGACTCGGATTCAGGAATACTCATCCTTGGCCTCGAGCTTGCGCGAGCGGCTTTCGGAGTTTCGCGAAGCGGCGGCGCCATCGGCGGCGCCGAGCGTGGAGATCCCTGCCGCGCGCCCCAAGAGCGGTGGCGTCGGCTTCGCGCTGCCATTGATCGGCGTGTTGGTTTTGGGTGGCGGCGCCGCGGCTCTGTTCATGATGAAGAAGGAGCCGCCGAGCGCGACACTCAACGCGGCCGCCGCAGCGGACAGCGCCACCGCGGCGCCGATCGCCACAGCCACCACCGTTGCGCCGGCAACCGCGATCGCAGCCGCCGCGCCCTCTCAGAGCGCGACGCCAGCCAAAGCAGGGCACGCGACCAAGCCGCATCTGCTGAAAAATAAATAGCCTCGGAGTCGCCACTTCGCTGAAGCAGATCAGAGTGCGCCGTGACACGCGGCGCGCTCGGGCCTGCCAGTCTGTGCCACACGCGCGAGCGCGAACTGCGGGATTCGCCGTGAAATGGCCGAAGCCGCGCGAGCCGCGGCTGGCCCACACTTTGCTGTTTGCTGCCACGGCATGCGCGGCTGGTTGCGATCGCTGTGGACGACTCATTTCACCGTCGATCTGCGGAGCTTGGGTTTATTTCGGATCTTGTTCGGTGCGGTGCTGTTCTCGGATCTCGGGCGGCGTTGGTCGGAACTCCAGTTCTGGTACGTGAACAGCGGCATCTTGCCGAACCACACGCTGCTCTGGCGTCCGCCGGCGCACAGCATGTTCTCGCTCTTCTTCACCGTGTCGAGCGCGCCCGAAGCCGAGCTCGGGTTCTTTCTGTCCGCCGTCGTGTACGGCTGCTTCATGCTGGGTTACCGCACGCGCTGGGCGCAGCTCTTCACGGTGCTCGTGCGCGTGAGCTTGAATAGCCGACTCGCGGTGCTCGAAAACGGCGGCGACATGGTGATGGACTTGCTCTGCTTGTTCACGCTGCCGTTGCCGCTCGGTGCGCGCTTCTCGTTCGACGCGGTCGCCGCTTCGCTCGCCGCCGAGCGCGCGCCGCAAAAAGAGCTCGAGCTCGAGACGCCGCGCGAACCCGCGCCCACGAGCTACGCGTCACTCGCGGTATTCGGGCTCTTGCTGCAATTTTCGGCGGTGTACTTGTTCAACGCGTCCGCGAAAACGGGCGCAGCTTGGCACGACGGCAGCGCCGTCTACTACGCGCTACACCAAGACAAGCTCGTGACTTGGGCCGGCGTGTGGATGCGCGAGCACTTGTCGGAGAAAGCCATTCGCTGGCTCACTTGGTCGACGCTCGGGACCGAATGGGTTGCCTGGGTGTTGATCATCACGCCGTTCTTCGTCCCCGTCGCGCGCACGTTGGCGGTGTGCGTGCTGCCGTTCTTGCATCTCGGCTTCGCGCTCGGCTTGAACCTCGGCGGCTTCAGCATCGCGATGATGTCGTTCTATGCGCTCTTGCTCACGCCGGGGCATTGGCGCACGCTCGAGCGCTGGCTCGGTCCGCGCGTGTGTCGCATCTCGAATCCAATCGAACAGCGCTTGCGACGCGTGCTCGAACCGCGGCCCTTCGCGCCATGGTCCGGCGTCGCCCGCATGCTCGGTGAAGTTGCGACGTTGCTGCTGATCCTCGCGATTGCGAGCGAAGCTTTGAACGACAACATCGCCGTGCCGCAGGCGCTCCGCGTGCATCAACCGAAGTGGGCCAAGGCGATCATCGAATATCCGCGCATCTTGCAGGGCTGGCGCATGTTCTCGAGCGAGCCGTCGCGCGTCGACTCCATGATTTATGTGGATGCCGTGACCGCCGATGGCCGGCACGTCGACCCGTACAATGCCGTCGCGAGCGATCAGCCATTCCCCGCGAGCAACGTCGTGCCGACGCACATGGGCCAAAGCCAATTCTTCGTGATGTACTCCGATCGCATCCCGTACGACGGCTACGCCGCGTATCGCCAAGCGTTTTCGGAGTGGCTCGAAGCGTATCCCGAGCGCACCGGACATCAGCAAGATTGCCTCATGAGCTACGACGTCTTCCTCATCACCGACCAAACCCCGCCGTTCGGCAGCCACGCAAAGCCGACGCCGCTCACTCGCCAGCGCTTCATGTCTTATGTCGCGCCGTTCGATAGCGCGTGCCGTAAGCAGCACGGGAAGAAGATCGCGAGCGTGGGGCGCGCGAACGGCGGCTAACGACCGCGTCGCGGCATTGTCGTCGCATCGAGCAACGACGCTGCTGGCACGACATTTGTACCACTCGGCGCATGGTGCAGCCGTGAGTGGCCGGAGTGGAGATCTTGGCGTTCGTCGCACGGCATTGTTCGTGCTCGCGATGCTGGCGGGCGCGGCGTTGATCGTGCTGCTGGCGAAGACCCTGCTTCTGATCTTCGCGGGCGTGCTGTTCGCGATCGTGCTGCGCGCGGCGGCTGCGTTCGTCAGCCGGCTCACGCGCCTTCCCTACAAACTCGCGCTGGCCGCCTGCGTGCTGACGCTAGTCGGCTTGGGCGTGGGCATGATGATTCTGTGCGGTACGATGCTGGCGAGCCAAGTTCGCGACTTCGGTAAGACGCTACCGGCGACGATCGCGTCGGTGCAAAC
>DASYCL010000220.1:0-3670 GCA_036500245.1 Polyangiaceae bacterium
CGCCGCGCGCCCCGAGCCGCCTACTCGGCTGGTTCACGTTGCTCGTCGCGGCGCTCAGTTTGTTCGCGCCGATCGCCTCGAGCGGCATCTGGGATCCGCCCGAGCGTGAAGTCGCCGAACTCGCGCGCCGGATCGCGCTCAACTTACTCGGCGGCGACGGACTCAGCGTCGACGGCGCCAACAACGAAGTCCCGACGCGCAGTGAGCTCGGCCGCGGCGAGCTGCCGTTCACGTCGATCGCCGCCGGCTTCCGCGTGTTCGGCTTGCATGAATGGGCTGGGCGTTTGCCGCTCGCGCTGTGGGGCGCGGTCGGCCTGTGCGCAATCTACGTGCTCGTGCGTCGGCTCTCCGATCGCAAGAGCGCGCTTTACTCGGTGCTCGCGCTCGCGACGATGCCGCTCTATTTTTTGCAAGCGCGCACCATGCTCGGAGACATCGTGACGATGGCCGGGCTCGCGCTCGCGTTGTGCGGGCTCGGCCTCGCGGTGTTCGACCGTCAGGAATCCGGCGAAGTCGAAGTGTCGCGCTTCGTGGCGCTCGGGGTCGGCGGGCTCGGCATCGCCTCGGCGCTGCTTTCGCGCGGGGTTTTGGTTGGGGTAGCCTTGCCCGCATTCGGCGTCGGAGTTTGCTGGCTCGTGCTCGGTGCAGCAGGCATCACGCGACGCGAACGGTTCGGCGACGCGATCGGCGTGTCGAGCCTCGCGGTCGGCGTCGTGTTCGGCGTGCTCGGTGGCAGAGCGCTCGCGCACGCGCCGGAAAGCGCTGGCGCGTTTTCGCTTTGGCTCGGCAGCACGGTGAACCGCCCGCGCGTGCTACCGACGTTCGACACCATGATTTTGCAGCTCGGCCACGCGCTGTTCCCTTGGAGCGCGCTCGTGCCGGTCGCTTTCGGCACGCTGCTCGCCGAGCCGCCGCTCGAGCCCGGCCCCGCGCGCGAGCGAGAAGCCGCGCTGCGCGCGCTCGCGCTCGTCGTGCCCGTCTCCGCGCTCGCGGTTTACGGCTTCTCCGCGCCGGTATTCGGCCCGCTGCCGTTCGGCGCGGTCGCCGCGCTCGCGATCGCACCCGCCTTGTTCATGCGCGATTTCGAGCGCGGCAAAAAGCTGTCGCGCGCGGCGTCGATGGTCGTCGTGGCCTTCGCGATCCTGCTCTATTTCGATTTCCGAAATTTCCCTGAAAAAGGGCTCAGCGCATTTTGCGTTTCGGACGTGCGCTTTCCGGACAGTTTCCGCGTCACGGGCGATCGCATCCTCGAAACGTGCACGATGATTTTCTGTGCCGCGTTCTTCTTCCTACTTCAAGAAAACTCGACCCACGAAGACGAGCGCTTCGACGTTCGAGAATACCGGCTCTGGCCGCGCGAACTCCGCGAGCTATGGGGCGGCAATTTGCAATTCGCGCTGATCGTGCTCGAGGCCGCCTTGATCGGGATTTGCGTGCTCGGCGCGATCTCGGCTCGCGTGTTTCACGCCGGCAAATTCGAAGCCCTCAGCACGACATCGCGCGAGAGCGCGCTAGTCGGCGCGGTCGCGCTGCCGGTACTCGTGTTTTCTCCCGCGCTCTTGAGCTTGGTCCGCGACGCATTCCGCACGCTGTTCGATCCCGAGCTCGGTTCGCTTTTTCCCGGCAAATTGTCGCGGTTTCTGGCCGGGGGTTTGTCGCGCGGGCAAGCGGCATTGTTCGTTTGCGTCGGCTTCGGGCTCGCATTGAGTCTTGGTTATTATCCGCTGCTCACCGCGCAAATCTCGCCGAAGCAAGTCTTCGACGCCTATCGGCGCGAGGCGCACTCGGGCGAAGCGCTGGGGATCCTCGGCACTGGAGCCGCGAGCGCGAGCTATTATGCTGGGCGCACGGTGCCGTCTTTCGACAACGCGCCGCATGCTTTCGAATGGCTCGTCGCGGCACCCGAACGGCGTTGGCTCGTGATTCGGCAGAGCGATCTCGGCATGATGAACATGCTTTTCCGCGGTCACGAGAGTCCGCCGCGCAATCTGCCGGTGCTCGACGCGCGCTCGAGCGAAATCCTCCTCGTCTCGAATCGGCTCAGCGATCGCCCGAACGAAAATCCGCTCGACCAGTTCGTGCTTTCGGCAGCGCCGCACCCGAGTCACCCACTCGACGCGAACTTGGGCGACAAGCTCGACGTCTTAGGTTGGGACACGCTCGGCCGCGATGGCTCGCCCGTGAGCGCGCTCGAGCCGGCGCACCACTACGTCTTCGTCATCTATTATCGAGTCGTGCAGCCCATCACCGGCAGCTGGGACACGTTCATTCACATCGATGGGTTTCAGCGCCGCTTCAACGGAGACCATCCCACTCTCGACGGCAAATACCCATTCAACTTGTGGCGCGTCGGTGACTTCATTGCCGACCGTTACGAGTTCGAGCTCGAGCCCAACTTTGGAGCCGGTCGCTACGAAGTGTATTTTGGCCTTTATAGTGGAAACCGGCGCCTCGAGGTTCGGCGCGGTCGCGGTGCGGAAAATCGCCTCGAAGCGGGCGCGGTCGAGGTGCGTTGAAAAGTCTTGGGCGGATTGCTCCGTGACACCCGCCCGCAATGGGGTTAAGCCGAGGCCGTGAGCGACGAGCCAAAGCCGTCAGATTCTCCGCCCGTGTCCGAGCGCCGCAGCTCGGAACGCATCGAGGTCGTTTGGTCCGTCGACTGCGAGACGGAACAAACGTTTCTTTACGCGAGCATTACCAACATCTCGGAAATGGGGATATTCGTGGCCACGCGCGAGCCGCTCGAAGTGGGCACCCGGCTCACCTTGCGCTTCGCGATGCCCGGGGAGGACGCGCCGTTCGTCTTGTTCGGCCAAGTGCAGTGGGTGAACCCGATTCGCATGCTGTCGGACAACCCGAACCCCGGCATGGGCATTCGCTTCATCGAACTCAGCGCTGAAAATCGCGAACGCATCATCAATTCGGTGCGGACCATCGCGTACGTGCGCGACAACACGAATTGACCCGGAGCGTATTGCGCGCCGCGGAAAGCGCGAACGCCATTACGCGCTTTCCGCCTGATTTTCTTACGAAAATCGCCTGCGGATGACGAAGCTATGACCGCGCGGCCGGCGACCACTGCTAGCATCTGCCGCCAAATGCGCCCCCGTTTTGCCGCCGACTATCGCACGCTGCTCTGGGTGATGATCGCACCGGCGCTGGTTGCGCTGCAGTTCGCGCGACCGAATCTCGTCCCGTATTTGTGGTGGGTGAGCGCTTACTTCGCCCTTGCCTGTGGCGTGATTGCTCACAACCACAATCACTGCCCGACGTTCAAGGGCAAGCTCGCGAACCAGATCTTCGGCAACTGGATCTCCATCTTCTACGGCTACCCGACCTTCGCCTGGATCCCGACCCACAACCTCAATCACCACAAGTTCGTGAATCGGGCGGGGGACGCGACGATCACTTGGCGCTACACGAACCGCCACAACCTGTTCGTCGCGGTGACGTACTTCTTCGTCTCGAGCTATTGGCAGAGCGATCCGATCAAAGCTTTCGTGCGCAAGGCCAAGGCGCAGAACCCTTCGCTCTATCACCGCATCTTGCTGCAGTACTTCGTGTGGGGCGGGGCGCATCTCGCGTTGCTCGGGCTCTCGATCGCAATCCACGGGTTTCGCACGGGCCTCTACGTCTACGTGATGACGCTGCTCATCCCTGCGTTCTTCGC
>DASYCL010000221.1:0-3249 GCA_036500245.1 Polyangiaceae bacterium
GCCCCAACCCGAGACGATCGTGCGCGAACAGAGCACGTGCAAGAGCGCGGGCTTCGGTTGCGTGAGGTAACTGTCGAGCGACCCTTCGACGATCGATCTCGACAGCTCGCGCAGCCCGCCGGCGAGCGCCACCGCGAGCCCGAAGCCGCATGCGACGATGCCGAAGCAGAGCTCCATGTCGCGCGCGCCGAAGCCGCCGAGATCGTGAAAACGCTGGAAAAATACCAGCCAAACCGAGAGGTAGATCAAATTGTTCAAAGCCATGAATGCGACTTGCAAGAGAAACGCGCCGCGCAATGTCAAAGACGCGCGCAAATTCGTGCCCAGGAGCATCCCCAAAAATCTAAGGCTTGCCATGACTCAGCCTCCGTTGATCTCGAGCGCCCTTTGCGCGCGGCGAAAGGCGAAGTGAACGCAAAGCACGCTCACGATCGACCAGGCCGCGAGTGTCGCGAGCGCGTGCCACACGAATGCGGGCTCCGCGCCGATGGCGATTCGCCCTGGAGCGTAGAGCAGTGAAGGGAAGGGCGTCGCGGCGGCAATGCTTTGCAGTGAGTCCGGATACATGTCGAGCGGGAACATGAGTCCACCGAAGACGAAGCTCAGCTTTTGCCAAACCCAGGAGACCGGGCTCGTGTCTTGCACGAAGAAGGCGGAAAGTCCGATCATCGCGCGGAAGACCAGGTTCAGCGCTGCGGCCACGACCGCGGTGAGCATCCCGCACAGGAGTGCGAGTGGTCCGCCGCTCGGCCACGCGCTGGCGTTCGCGCCGGCTGCGCTGCGCGTGAGGATCGCGCACAAACCGAAGCCGAACACGCCCAGCATCAGCATGCGCAAGAACATCGTGCCGAGGCCTTCGCAGAAGCGCAGCCACAAATACGAGATCGGTCGCAGCAGCGCGTAGGCGATATTGCCGGAGCGCACGTCGCGTTCGATTTCGAGGTGCAAGGGCGGCACGCTGAGCGCGATCCACTCCGTGATCGCTAAATACCAGAGCAAATCTCCGCGCCCGAACGCGACCAGCGCGCCTTTTTGCGCGATCAATTGCCAGATGCGCGCGTAGAGCAAGAGCAGGAGTGCGTAAAACGCGAGCTGGCCGACTAGTGCTGCGCGCGCCGCGTTCGCTTCGGCAGCCGCGATCGACATCGCGGCCAAATATTTTTTGAGTTTCATGACGCTTCCCTTTCGGGGATCGGGTCGGGGCACAGGCTGGCGCCCGCGTAGATCGCCTGCACGATGGCTTCGAGCGGCGGATCTTCGATCGTGAGATCTTGTAGATTGGCGAGCGCGAGCGCGCTCTCGACGACCTTCGCGATCGGGGTGACGCGGATGTCGACTTCCAATTTGGTTCTGTAGGGTTCACGCGCGATCACGCGCACGCCGGGCAAAATCAGGCCGAGCGAGCTGACATCGCTGACCAGCGTGACGCGCTTGTGCGTGATGAACTTCGCGCGCAAGGAAGCGAGCGACTGATCGAACAGCAATTTGCCGTGATTGATCACGATCACGCGCTCGCACACGTGCTCGGTGTCGCCCGTGTCGTGCGAAGTGAGCAGCACGGTCGTGCCGTCGCGCTCGGATTGTTCGCGCGTCAGCTCGCGCACGCGCGCCTTGGCGGTTACGTCGAGCCCGATCGTCGGCTCGTCGAGGAACAACAGCTGCGGCGCATGGAGCAGACTACAGGCGAGCTCGCAGCGCATGCGCTGGCCAAGCGAGAGCTTTCGCACCGGTTGAGCCAAAAATGGCGCGAGCTCGAAAACTTCGACCAGGGCCGCCAAGCGCGAACGGAAGCGCGCCTCCGGCAAATCATAGATGCGCGCGAGCAGACGAAACGTGTCGCTCGCGGGGAGCTCTTGCCAAAGTTGGCTTTTCTGCCCGAACACGGTGCCGATTCGATAGGCGAGCTTTGTCCGATCATTGGCGGGCGCGAGACCGAGCACCCGCACGTCACCCGCGTCCGGGTGCAAAATGCCCGACAGGATCTTGAGCGTGGTCGATTTGCCCGCGCCGTTCGGACCGATGAATGCCACGCGCTCGCCTTCGGCGATCGAGAACGAAATACCGTCGACCGCGCAGACGGTCGTCGTTTCGGGCGAAACGAGACTGCGAACGGCGCCCAAAAACGACGGCGCGCTCCCTTTGCGCATGCGAAAGCTCTTCTTCAGATCGCGGAGTTCGATGGCATGGTTCATGGGTCGTGCTCCGGCTTTGCGAACGCAAAGCCACAAAAGCGAAAACGCCCTTCCGGAAGTTCCAGAAGGGCGTCTCGCCAAACGATGCGCTTTTACCCTTCCGGTTTACACGAGTTCCTTGACCGTCATGAGAATGACGGCTGCTTGGGAGCTAAGGCGCTCGCGACAGGAAGCGGAGAAATGCATCAAGAAACCCAGAATAGCTAGAAAATCAGTCGATTGTCAATCACGGCGTCGTGTTTGTCGCGCGGCTTGGCACACGGCGAAACCCAACGCGAAACGATCGAACCTTCGCGCGCGCTCGGCGCCTAAAGAGGAGAGAGGTGGGACGGGTGGGGGCAACCACCGACAACGAGCTTCGATTCGAGTCAGCCCTACTTCACGAACTTCGACAACAACCGAATATAAGCAATCTGATACCCATCATCCGGTTCGGTCACGGACCATGAATCGATCGGCCAATCGTCGTTGAAGTCTTTGTACGACTTCGCTGCCGGTTGGCCTTCGGGCGGCGACAGTATCTCGGAAGTGCAGAGCTGATTGTTGCCGTTGCCGCAGTTGCCCGGGCAGCACATATCGACGCTGTAGCCGGGATTGGGTCCGCCCACGAGATAGCCCGGTGCGGGTCCGTACGTCGAGACGCCAGCCTGGCTCCACAGCGCGCTGCCGTGTGAAAACCAAGTGTGGAAAAGGGTCGTCACACCGCTGGCCGCGCCATAGTCGAACATGTTCGAGAGGTAGACGAAGCCGAGCGGATTGAGGCCGTGGATGTAATGCACGTAGCGCTCGGCGGCGCGCATCGCATCGGCATTCTTCGTCGCATCGAGGCCGTAAGTCACCACATCGTAGAAGATGAGCCCCTGATTGGACTTCACCTGGTTACTGCCCCAAGTGTAGTCTTGCGCCGAAAGATAGGCGAGATACGGATCCTTGTTCGCGCTCAACGAGCCGAAGTTGTCGCCGCCATTCATGCCCATCTTGTAAGCGTTGTCGATCGCGTTGGACGTCGCGGCCGTCGCGTTCGAGAGCTTTGCGTAGTAGAGCAGCGCCTCCTGCG
>DASYCL010000222.1:0-4681 GCA_036500245.1 Polyangiaceae bacterium
GCCTGCTGCAGGGTACGTCGCGGCGATCTTCTACACCGGGTTGATTCGGCTCGGGCACTTGCCCGAAGTCGGCTTCATGCCGACCGATAAATTCTTTCATACGGTGACGTTTGCAGGCTTGGTTCTGTTTCTCGTGCGCGCGCTGCGCTTTCTCGCGCCGCGGCTGAAGCGTGCCAAATCGCTTTGCGTCGCGGCTGTGCTGTCTTCCGTCTTCGGCGCGCTACTCGAGGTGTGCCAAGCTTTCGTGCCCTATCGTTCAGCCGACTTTTGGGACTGGTTGGCGGACACGGTCGGCGCGGCACTCGCCGCCGGATTGCTAGCCTTGGTCTCCAAGATAGGTTCCCGCAAAGCCCATGACTGACTCGGTCGTCGGCGCAGCCCCAAGCGTGTGCTCGCCGAGATTGATCGTCTTCTCCGACGTCACGCGAGCGAGTTCCGAGCTCGTGCTGGAGCGTTTCGCAGCGCTCGCTCTCGCGGCCAAACCCGAATCCGTGCTCTTCATCCTTCGGGACTATCAACTCACGCCGCGTGCTCGGCTCGGTTTCGGCCGGCAATTGTGCCAAGTCGCGAGTCAGCAGCGACAATGGTTCGGCGTCGCCGAGCGGGCCGATCTGGCGCTCGCGCTCGGCGCGAGTGCGATTCATTTGCCCGAGCAAGGTCTGGCCGAGAGCGACGCGCGCGCCTATCTCGGCCCGTCGCTGTTTGTCTCTCGCGCGTGTCACGAGCCCGCGCGCATCGGTACGATCGACGCTGACGCGGTCTTGCTGTCGCCGATCCTGGCAGATCGCAAAGGCAATCCGGCGCTCGGCATCGCGGCGCTCGAACGCGCCAAGCGGTTGCTCCACAATTCGTCGCGCGCGCCGCGCTTGTTCGCGCTTGGCGGCGTCGACGCGAGCAATGTTGCGTCGTGCTTAGCGGCCGGCGCGGACGGCGTCGCCGTCATCGGTGCAGCGCTTGCACCGAACCCGTCGTCGCTGCTCGCCGCGCTGCAAATCGACGCGAGCTGAACGGTTCGCGTTTGGACCGGAAATCGCGAGGTTTCTGGCGGGCCGGATCGCGCGCTGGGGTGTGGTATACGCCACGCCCGGGCCCATCCTCATGACAAAAGCGCCGTTTTTAGCCGTCCCGACCGAACTCGACTTCCCGAAGTACGAGCAGCGCATTTTGGATTTCTGGGCGCAGCACGGCATTTTCGCGAAGGCCCTGAGCGAAGGCGCAAGCTCGGCGAAGAAGTACGTCTTCTACGAGGGCCCACCGACCGCGAACGGCCTGCCGCACAACGGTCACGTACTCACACGCGTGATGAAGGATCTGTTTCCGCGCTACCACGCGATGCTCGGTGAGCAGGTCTTGCGCAAGGGCGGCTGGGACACGCATGGCCTGCCGGTCGAGGTCGAGGTCGAGAAGGAGCTGCGCATCCACGGCAAAGCCGCGATCGAGCAATACGGTGTCGAGCCCTTCGTCAAACGCTGCATCGATAGCGTGTTTCGTTACACGAGCGACTGGGAGCGTCTGACTTCGCGCATTGGTTTTTGGGTTAGCCTGGACGACGCGTACGTCACCTATCACAAGAGTTACGTCGAGAGCGTCTGGTGGGCGCTGTCCGAATTGTTTAGAAAAGGGCTACTTTACCAGGGCCACAAGGTGGTGTGGTGGTGGGCGCAAGGTGGCACCGCGCTCTCGGCCGCAGAGGTCGGCTCGGGCTACAAGACTGTCGACGACCCGAGCGTGTACGTCGCGTTCCCGCTCGTGGACGAGCCGGACACTGCGCTCGTAGTGTGGACGACTACGCCATGGACCTTGCCGTCGAACGGCTACGCAGCGGTTCGCCCCAACACCAAATACGATCTCGTCGAGCTCGGCGCGCCGCTCGAGGCAAAAGGCAAAAAGCCAAGCAAACCGCTGGAGCTCGGAGTTTCGCGGCTGATCGTGGCGAGCGCTTTGCGCGCGGGGTTCGCCGAAAAACTCGGGCGCGAGCTCACGCCGGTGAGGAGCGTGCTCGGCGAAGAGCTCGCCGGCAAACGCTACCGCCCGCCGTTCGACTTCTATTCGAAGTCGCTCGGCGAAGCGCGTATGGCCCTAAAAAATGGCGGGGACGACGCGCTGTGGTGGCGCGTGATCGTCGAAGATTTCGTCACGCTCGACACGGGCACCGGCATCGTGCACATCGCGCCGGCCTTCGGCGAAGACGACAACCTCGCGCACAATCGTCAGCTCGCACGATACAGCGATCCGCTCGCGGTCGAGCTGCTCTGCGCCGTCTTGCCGAACGGCGAATTCAAGCCCGGCTTCGGCTCGCTTTCGGGTCGCTGGGTGAAGAGTTGCGATCGCGACATCATCCAAGATTTGGGCGCGCGCAAACTGCTCGTGTTCGAAGAACTCTACCGCCACGACTACCCGTTCTGCTGGCGCTCGGACGAAGATCCGCTGATCCAACTCGCGCGGCCTGCATGGTTCATCCGCACGACGGCTGAGCTCGATCGGGCGCTCGCCAATAACCAAGCCGTAAATTGGCTACCGGATCACATCAAGGATGGTCGCTTCGGCGATTTCCTGAAGAACAACGTCGATTGGGCGTTGAGCCGTGAGCGCTATTGGGGCACGCCGCTCAATGTTTGGGTGTGCAGCGCGAACTCGGAGCACAAGCACTCGCCTTCCAGCATCGCCGAGATCGAATCACGCAATCCGCACGCCTTCGCCTATTTCCACGAAGAAAAGCGCAAGAACCCCGAGCTCAGTCCGCACTTGCAGGTCCACAAACCGTGGATCGATCAAGTCACGTTTCCGTGCCCGACGTGCGGAGCCGAAATGCGGCGCGTCTCGGAAGTGATCGATTGTTGGTTCGATTCCGGCTGCATGCCATTCGCGCAGTGGGGCTTTCCGCACGAGCATGGTTCCAAAGAGAAATTCGACGCGGCGTTCCCCGCCGACTTCATCAGCGAAGCCATCGATCAGACTCGCGGTTGGTTCTATTCATTGCTGATGATTTCCTCGCTGATCTTCGATCGCGAAACGCAAGAGCGTCTGAAGCTCGACCACGTGCGCGAGCTGCCGCACCCGTTCCAGACCTGCATCGTGCTCGGGCATATCTGCGATCGCGACGGCAAAAAAGAGTCGAAGAGCAAAGGCAATTACACTCCGCCCGATATCATCATCGATCGCGTGCGCATGGACTTCGGCGTGCTCGCCGAAGCCTACGCTCAAGGACCCGCAACAGGCGAAGCGTTGATTGCGCGCGAAGATTTGGAAGGGATGGATCTCGAGGACGGCGCGGACGTCGTGGTTTATCGGCCGGATCGCGGCGAACAGCGCATCTCGCTCAAGCTCCGAGTGCTGAAGAAGTTACCGCGCCGCGTGCTGGTCCTTTCAGCCGCTGATCGCGCGTCGCTCGAGGCCGAGCCGATCGCGCGCGGTATTGCTACGCTGCCGCAGGAAGTGCCGCGCGCGCCGTTCGCTCAGCGCGTTACCGTCGAGGATCCGCATACGCCTGCGCCGGGCGCGGATGCGTTCCGTTGGTTCTTCTACGCGTCGTCGCCGCCGTGGAGCAACACGCGCCACTCGCTGCGCAACGTGCGCACCTCGCAGAAGGATTTTCTGATCAAGATCCGGAACGTGTATTCGTTCTTCACGATCTACGCGAATATCGATGGTTGGGATCCGTCGAACCCCGCGCATGGCGGGTGTCCCGCCGCCGATCGCAGCTTGCTCGATCGCTGGATGCTGAGCGAAGTCGAGCTCACGACGCAGGCCGTGCGCCGAGCGCTCGATTCATACCTGAGCTATGACGCCGCGCTCGCCTTGATCGATTTGGCCGAAAGCCTGTCGAACTGGTACGTGCGCCGCAGCCGGTCGCGCTTCTGGGCTTCGGGGCTCGACCAAGACAAGCGCGATGCGTACGCCACGCTGCATCAAAGCCTCCTCACGCTGAGCCGGCTGATCGCGCCGTTCGTGCCGTTTTTGAGCGAGGAGATCTATCAAAATCTACTCGTGCATCCGCGAGTGCCCGGCGCCGCCGCGAGCGTGCACTTGGATCGCTTTCCCGAAACGAACGAGGCGTCGATCGATCGGCGCTTAGCGGAAGAAACGCGCGCGGTGCGCGAAATCGTCAGCCTCGGGCTCAGTGTGCGCACGTCGAACAAGCTCAAAGTGCGCCAGCCGCTCGAGCGCGCCGACGTGGTGTTCAACGACCGCGCGCTACTGGATCGGCTGCACGAATACAAATCGCTGATCCAAGAAGAGCTCAACGTTCACGAAGTGCGCTTCATGTTTCCGGGGCACGAGGACGGCGCGGTCGCGTTTCGGATCAAACCGAATTTCCGCGCGCTCGGTCCGCGCCTCGGAAAGAACGTGCAAGCGGCGAAGAAAGCCCTCGAAATCGCCGATGGCAGCGCGCTCTATGCCGAGCTTTCGCAAACCGGCAAGGTTCGCCTCACGATCGACGGCGAGAGCTACGAACTCGGCCCCGAAGAAATTCAGGTCAGCGCCGAAGCGGCGCCGGGATTCGCAGCGGAGACGGGTCGCATTGGCGTCGTCGTGCTGCACAGCACGCTCACCGAATCGTTGATCGACGAAGGCCTGCTGCGTGAAATCGCGAGTCGTGTGCAAGCCGCGCGGAAAGATCTGGGGCTGGAGTTCACGGCGCGGATCAAGCTTTGGATCAGCGGCGCTGAGCGCATCGTTC
>DASYCL010000223.1:0-4098 GCA_036500245.1 Polyangiaceae bacterium
CGCGTCTCATCGTGCGTCCGCTCGACGCCATCTCGACGGCCGCGCGTCGCGTCGCCGCAGGGGCCACGAGCTTCGACGTCGCGCCGAGGGGAGCGGCCGAGATGATCGGCCTCGCGAGCAGCCTGTCCGAGATGACCGCCCAGCTTCGCGCCGACGAGCAGCGGATGAAGGGACAGATCGACGAGCTCGAGCGGCGCGCGCAAAAGCTCCGCGAAGCGCAGGATCGTTTGGTCCGCTCCGAACGTCTCGCTTCGGTCGGGCGCCTTGCAGCCGGTCTCGCCCACGAGATTGGCAATCCCATCGCTGCGCTGCTCGGGCTCGAGGATCTCTTGCTCGAGGGCGGACTCGATCCGAACGAGCAGCACGATTTTTTGCTGCGCATGCGTAAGGAAACCGAGCGCATCAATCGCATCCTGCGCGATCTCTTGCAGTTCGCGCGGCCGGGGGAAAAACAGGAGCTCACGCCCGCGCGCGGCGATGTGGCGGAGGCAATAGCGGACACCGCGGCGCTGATCGCTCCGCAAAAAGCCATGCGCGACGTGACGCTCGAGCTCGCGGTGCCGGAAGGGCTGCCTCCTGTGGCGCTCGGCGCCGAGCAACTCGTGCAACTGGTATTGAATCTGCTCTTGAATTCGGTCGACGCGCTCGACGGCGGCGGCCGCGTGCGAGTCTCGGCAGAGCGCGCTCCACGCGGCGTGAGACTGATCGTCGAAGACAACGGTCCGGGCGTGGCTGCGACGGTTCGCGAACGCCTGTTCGAGCCCTTCGTCACCACCAAAGAGATCGGCAAAGGCACCGGACTCGGGCTCGCGGTTTGCCGTGGCTTGGTCGAGGCGGTCGGAGGCAGCATCTCGCTCGACACCGCGTTTCGGGATGGTGCGCGCTTCGTCGTCCAGTTGCCTGCGGCGACTTGATGTGCGCGGCCGCATTGCGGGCAAATTGATCTTGTCCATCACGTGGCAGACGGCGCAAACTGCGGCAGCGAATGCGTCTCGGAATCGATTTTGGCACGACGCGAACCGTGGTCGCCGCGGTCGACCAGGGGCGTTACCCGGTCGCGGCGTTCGAAACTCCGCAAGGCTATACGGACTTCATCCCCGGGCTCGCTGCGAACGCGCAGGGCACGCTCGAGCTCGGTTGGGAAGCGGCGGCGCGCTTCGGTCAGAACCCGGACGGCGCGCTTCGCTCGATCAAGCGGGCGGTGAGCCGCGTCTCGCCGGACGAAGTGTTCGCCGAGCTCGGCTTGGCGCAGACCAGCGCGGTCGAGCTCGTCGCGGCGTACTTGAGTCGCGTGCGCACGCTGCTCGTCGAGCACAGTAACCTCGATCTGTCGCCGAACGAGCCGCTCGAGGCGATGGTCGCCGTGCCGGCCAACGCCAGCACGCGACAACGCTACCTCACGATCGAAGCGTTTCGACGCGCAGGCTTCGACGTGCTCGGCATGGTCAACGAACCGACCGCGGCAGCGATCGAGTTCGCGTATCGAAATCTCGGCGTGGTCGGCAAGCGCAGTCCGAAGCGCTACGTCGTGGTCTACGATTTGGGCGGCGGCACTTTCGACACCTCCGCTGTTTCCCTCGAACATCGTCGCTTCGAGCTGATCGCAAGCGAAGGCATCGGCGAACTCGGCGGAGACGACTTCGATCAATTGATCTTCGAATTTTCGCTGCGCGAGGCGAAAATTCCGGCAAATTCGCTGAGCTATGTCGAAAAAAATCGTTTGCTCGAACTCTGTCGCGAAGCCAAAGAGGCGCTCACGAGTTCGTCGCGCCGCATGTTGATCGATCTCGGTCGGGTTTTGCCGGGCGCAGATTCGATCACGCTCGATTTGGCGGAGCTCTACGAGTCGACTCGGCCGTTGATCGAGCGTTCGCTCGCGTTGCTCGAGCGCGTGTTCGAGCGCTTGCAAGCGCGCGGCATCGATCCGAACGACGCGCGCCAGCTCGGCGCGGTCTATCTCGTCGGCGGCGCGACCGCGTTTCCGATGGTCGGCAAGATGCTGCGCGAGCACTACAAGCGCAAGGTTCAACTCGCGCCCCAGCCCCACGCCGCCACCGCCGTCGGGCTCGCGATCGCCGCGGATCCGGATGCCGGCGTGTTCGTGCGCGAGGCCATCACGCGTCACTTCGGCGTGTGGCGCGAAGGCGAAGACGGCCGCGAAAAAATCTTCGATCCGATCCTCGACAAAGGTCGAGTCAGTGAGTCCGGAGATTTTCTGGTCGAGCGTAGCTATCGCCCGGTGCACGCGGTCGGGCATTTGCGCTACCTCGAATGCAGCGAACTCGGCCGCGACGGCCGACCCGAAGGCGATTTGACACCCTGGGGTGACATCTTTTTCCCCTACGATCCGCGCTTTCTCGGCGACCAAGACTTGCGTGGGCGCTCCTCCGAACGCTGCACGAATCTGTCCGAGCACATTGTCGAGCAGTACCACTACGGGCGGGATGGGACCGTCACCATCACGATCCAAAATCAGACCCGCGGCTATCAACGCCGCTTCGTGCTCGGCGCGACCGGCGAATTCGCATCCGGTTGATTGGAGGGCGCTCAGCGCGGCAAGCGGTCGACGCTGACACCCTCGAGGTGACGCTCGCGCATGGCGCGCAGAATTTCGGGCAACGCCGCGATCGACGCCGGCTCGAAATCGTCCCGCTCGGCCGCGTCGTGGAGCAGCACGATCGCGCCGTCCGTCAGATGCTCGATCACGCGCGCTGCCACGCGTTCCGGGCGCGCACTTCGAATGCCGTCGAGACTGCGCACGGTCCAGGCCACGATCTGCACGCCCGCCCGCTCGGCGGCACGAAATGTCAGATGGCTGGCAAAGCCGATCGGCGGGCGAAATAGCGTTGGCGTTGCGCCACACGCGGCTTCGATCGCTCGCCGCGCGCGTTCGATTTCGGCCCGCGCGTAGCGCGTGGAGCGCAAGCAAAACAGGCGATCATGATCGAAGCCGTGCACGCCAATCGTGTGCCCGGCGGCCTGGATTTCGCGCACGACGTCCGGGTGCGCGAGTACTTTGTGTCCGAGCAAGAAGAACGTGGCTCGCATCTCGTGATCGGCCAGGATTTTGAGCACAGCGCGTGTCGTGACCGGATGCGGCCCGTCGTCGAAGGTGAGCGCCACAGTTCGCGCGCCTGCCTTGCCGCGCGCGAGCGCGTCTCCATACATGCCAGATTGTGGCCAGAGGACGCCGAGCGTCGCGTACAAGAACAAGCCGCCGAAAGCGAGCGCGAGCTCGAGCGCGTTCGGCAGCGGATGGTGCAGCGACAGCGCGCACCACGCGAGCGCCGACACACTGACGAGCCAGAGCAAGACTCGCGGCAGCGGCAGGTCAACGCTTCTCGAACTTGCGATCGACTTCGTCATCGAATTCTTCCGGCCCGTGGGCGCCGATCGCGTCACTGGCTTCGCTCGCGATCCGTTGCTTTTCGTGCTTTTTTTGGGGGAGGTGCCCTGCGCTGCGCGTTCCGTCGTCGTCGAACTCGAAGAACAGCGCGAGCGCGGTCGCAACGAGCGGCAGTGATGTGGCTGGCAGCGCGCCCGCCGCTCCCGCGCCGAGCGCGAGGGCACTCAGATCGATCTCTAGCTTGAGCCAATGGCGAAACGCGAAAGCCAAACCGAAACCGCCGAGCGCGCCCACGAGCGACTTGAGCAATGCTTCGGTCTTTGCGTCGCGCGCCCAAATTGGTCTGCCGGCGACGAGTCCGATCGCAAAGCCCGTGATCGCGCCGAGCAGTGCCATGACGACGGCACTCGGCGCCGCCCCGCCGAACACGCGACCATACGCGCCGCCCAAGGCAACCCCCAACAAAAGACCCTCGACGAGCCCGAGCAGCAATCGGCGTAGCATCGCTCCTCGCACTACTACGCGCAGTTTTCGCCGATCGCCAAGGCAGAAACCGCTTTTTTCGAGATTTCGCGCCGACGCGAGCGACCGAGCGAACGCGCCTCACTCGGCGACCGCGCGCTGAAGTTCGTGTAACGTGCGCGCCGGCCGTGCAATTCACGACGCTCGCGTACGCCAAGTTCTTCGCTCTCGCGTTCGTCGTCACGTGGCTGTTTGCGCGCGTGCGGCTGGTGCGCCTCACGTTTTTGCTC
>DASYCL010000224.1:0-3589 GCA_036500245.1 Polyangiaceae bacterium
ACCCGCCCACGACGCTCCCGAACGGCTTCGAGTCGAAAGACATGGGCATGGACGATCCGCTCCCTATCTACGCGAATCACGCATTCAATCTGCAGAATCATTCCTGGGACGACGTGCTGAGCGCGCCGTACATTCCAGGAGTCATCGCGGGGCTCACTGGGATCGATTTCGGGTTTCGCACTTCGGACAGCGTGCCCTGTCCGAGCGACTCCATGACGCAGTGTGCAGACACGATCGCGCTCGAAATCTCGGTCGAAGTCGTCGACACCGGCAAAGACCGCGTGCAACAGCAGGGCGGCACCGAGCCGCTCTTGAAAGCGACGACGAAGGTCGTGACCGTGGGCTCCGCGGTGCCGACCGCGGCGCCGGCCGCGATGTGAGGCGGAAGCTCGGCGCCGCGCTGCGCCGGTGTTCGCTCGCTCGGGCTCGTGCTAGCTAGGGCGCGCCATGAGCCGCATTTATCGAACGTTACCGCCCGCGGGAACTCGACTCGGGATCGCCTTCTCGGGAGGGCTAGACACACGCTGCGCCGTTGCTTGGCTCAGCGAACAAGGCATGAAGGTGTACGCGTACACCGCGGACCTCGCGCAACCGGACGAAGACAATCCGGGTGCGATCCCCGCGGTCGCGCTCGAGCACGGCGCAGTCGAAGCGCGACTCGTCGATTGCCGCGAAGCGATGGCGCGCGAGGGCATCGTGGCGATTCAGTGCGGCGCCTTTCATTTGTCGAGCGGCGGCAAAAAATACTTCAACACCACGCCGCTCGGCCGCGCCGTGACCACCACCGCGATCATCCGCGCCATGCGCGGTGACGACGTGCACGTCTTCGGCGACGGCAGCACGCACAAAGGCAACGACATTCAGCGCTTTTATCGCTACGGCATTCTCACGAACCCGAACCTCAAGATCTACAAGCCCTGGCTCGATCAGAAGTTCGTGGACGCATTCGGCGGCCGCACCGAGATGAGCGAGTACCTCAAGAAAATCGGTCGCCCGTACACGATGAGCACCGAGAAAGCCTACAGCACGGACGCGAACGTGCTCGGCGCGACGCACGAAGCCAAAGATCTCGAGCGGCTCGACCAAGGCATGCACATCGTGCAGCCGATCATGGGCGTTGCGCACTGGAAGAGCGACATCGCGATCGCGCCGGAAGAAGTCACGGTCGCGTTCGAAAATGGTTTCCCGGTCAGCATCAATGGCCAGCGCTTCAGCGGCTCGATTGATTTGGTTTTGGAAGCCAATCGCGTCGCTGGTCGGCATGGGCTCGGCATGAGCGACCAAATCGAAAATCGCGTGATCGACGCGAAGAGCCGCGGCATCTACGAGGCGCCGGGCATGGCGCTCCTACACATCGTGTACGAGCGCTTGCTCTCCGCGGTGCACAACGAAAATACGCTCGACTTGTACTTCACGCTCGGCCGTCGTTTGGGCCGCGTGCTGTACGAAGGCAAATGGTTCGATCCCGAAGCAATGATGCTCAAGGACGGCCTCACGCGCTGGCTCGCGCCGAGCGTCAGCGGCAGTGTCACCTTGCAACTCCGTCGCGGCGACGACTACTCGATCCTGGAAACGAAAGCCGAATACATGGCCTACGGCCCGGAAAAGCTGTCGATGGAAAAAGTCGAAGATCCGGCGTTCACACCTGCCGATCGCATCGGCGCACTCGAGATGCAGAACCTCTCCATCACCGACAATCGCAGTTTCCTGCGCCACCACATGGACAGCGTGGCGCGTCTCGGCCAGGGCACGAGTCCGTTGCCCGAGCTACTCGGCGCCGCGGAGCCGGCAGAAAAAGCCAAGAAATAAGCGAGCGGGATGCGCGAGCGAGCCACCAGCGCACTCGGCATGCTCGTCATGATGGCGCTCGCGTTCGCGCTTTGTCCGCGCGATCGCCGGCGTTTGGTGCGCGGGCGCACGGTCGGCGTCGGGCTATTGCTGTTGCTCGGCTTTGCGCTGATCGTGCTGCGCACGCCGGCGAACATCGTGTTCGAGTGGGGCAACGAGGCCGTGGATCGCTTGCTCGCGTTCACGCGTGCCGGCGCGGGCTTTGTCTTTGGCCGGCTCGCGACGGATCCGAGTTCGTTCGGCATGATCTTCGCGTTCCAGGTCTTGCCGACGATCTTGTTTTTCTCCGCATTGATGTCGGTGCTCTATTACCTGCGGGTGATGCCTCTCGTGATCGAAGGCATGGGCAAACTGTTGTCACGTGTGCTCGGCACGAGCGGCGCGGAGACCTTTTCGACGGTTGCGGACGTGTTTGTCGGGCAAACCGAAGCGCCCTTGGTGATTCGGCCTTATCTGGCCAAAATGTCGGTGTCCGAGCTGAATGCGTGCATGGTCGCGGGCTTCGCTACGACTGCGGGCGGCGTGCTCGCGGCGTACGTCGCGATGCTCGGTCCTTCGGTTCCGGGCATCGCGGGACATTTGATTGCGTGCAGCGTGATGAGCGCGCCGGCATCACTCGTGATCGCGAAACTGATGCTGCCGGAACTGCCGAGCGAAAATGTGCTCGAGCGCGAAGCCAGCGTGAACATCCCGAGCGCGAGCGAAAATATTTTGGACGCGATCACGCAAGGCACCGGGGACGGCATTCAGCTCGCGATCAATGTCGGCGGCATGCTGATCGTATTTTTGGCATTTACGGCGATGGTCAATGCCGGGCTCGGTTACTTCGGCTCGCACGTCTTACATCGTGAACTCAGCCTCGAGCTCGTGCTCGGTTGGTTGTTCTCGCCGCTTTCGTGGGTGATGGGCGTGCCGCGTAGCGACGTGAGCAAAGTCGCGCAGCTTTTGGGCCAAAAAACCGTGCTCAACGAGTTCGTCGCTTATTCGCACATGGCCGAGATGTTGAGCAAAGATCCGCACTGGCTGAGCGAGCGCGGCCGCGTGATCGCGGCCTATGCCCTGTGCGGCTTCGCCAACTTCGGCAGCATCGGCATTCAGATCGGCGGCTACTCGGGGCTCGCACCCGAGCGTCGCGCAGACATCTCGCGGCTGGCGTTTCGCGCGATGCTCGGCGGATTGCTCGCAACCTGCCTCGTCGCGTGTGTCGCGGGCGTGATGCTTTGAACGATCGCGCTCAGTAATCGAGCGTGGGCGCGTTGCGTGGCTTCTTTTGGGGGTGCGCGAGGGCGTAGTGGACGGCGCGTTTGAAGGCACTGAGCGGCTGAGCGCCGGACACGAAGTAGCCGTTGATCACGAACGCCGGGGTGCCGGTGATCTTCGCCGCGCTCGCGATGGTTTGGTCGTGCGCGAGCAGGGCGTCGTGGCGGCCGTCGCTCTGCGCGGCTTGTAGTTTGTTCGCGTCGAGCCCGAGCTTGCTCGCGTATTCACTGAATTTCTCGTTCGAGAATGCGTGTTCGTCCTGCTGATCGCGGAACATGAAGTCGTGGATTTTCCAGAACGCGGCGTCGCCCTTTTCAGCGCGGGCCTCGCGCGCAACGAGAGCGGCCGGGCGCGCGTGCTGGTGAAACGGCAAGGGCATGTCGTGCCACACGAAACGCAATTTGCCCGGAAAGGCTTTGTCGAGCTCGATCAGCGTCGGTTCAACGCGGCTACAGAATGGGCACTGGAAATCCGCGAACTC
>DASYCL010000225.1:0-1609 GCA_036500245.1 Polyangiaceae bacterium
GCTCGCTCGCGCTGATCCCGAAGGCCCGCAAGAGTCCGGCTAGGGCCGTGATGCGATCAGGTTCGTCCTCGCGTAGCTCTGCCACGTCGGTGATCTCGGTCACGCCGCGAGCGCGCGCGGCCAAAGCGCAGGCAATCGGCATCTCGTCGAGCGCGCGCCAGGCGAGCTCGCCGCCCAGGCGCGTGCCGCGAAGCACCGAACCCGCCGCGCTGACGTCGCCCCACGGCTCACCGAGCGAATCGCCCTTGGGCGTGACCGCGCTACGTCCGCCGAACGCCCGAATGACCTCTAAAATGCCGGACCGAGTCGGATTGAGTCCGGTGCGACGCGTCGACACGTTCGAGCCCGCGATGAGCTCGCCCGCGACCAGCAAATAAGCCGCCGCCGAGATGTCTCCCGGTAGATCGACGTCGAAACCGCGGATCGAGAGCGGATCGGCCGGTGGGTGCAAACTCACCACCGGACCTGCCGTACGAATCGGCATGCCGAGCGCGTCCATCAAGCGCTCGGTGTGATCGCGCGACACGAACGGCTCGTGAATCAAGGTCGGGCCGCTCGAAAATAAACCGGAGAACAGCAACGCGCCCTTGGCGTGATCGCTCGGCGCGGTCATCGCGTATTCGATCGCCGTCAGGCGTTCGCCGGCGGGCAGACCAGTCACCTCGATGGGCAAGGCGGTGTCCGTCGGGTCCTTGGCACAGGCCGACGCCTCTAACTTGGCGCCACGCAAACGCAATGGGTCGACGACCACCCCCATGCGGCGCCGCGAAAGGGCTGGTGTCCCGACGAGCCGCGACGAAAAAGGCTGCGCCGACAGCACACCCAAAAGGAGGCGCGCCGTGGTCGGCGAATGGCCGCATTCGATGTCGGCGCTAGGTGCGCGAAGCCCCGCCAAACCAACTCCGCGCACGCGCACGGTGCCGGTCTGATCGTCGTCGAAGCGCACGCCGAGTTGACCGAGCGCGCGGAGGGTTCCGAGATTGTCGCTGCCGTAGCCGAAGCCGCGTACCTCGCAAGGGCCGTTGGAGAGCGCCGCCAAAATGAGGGCGCGATGAGTGATGCTGCGATCGCTCGGCACCGGCACGCTGCCCTGCAACGGGCGAACCTGCGGACGGACCAAAAGACGGCTCATGGCATCAGGCCTACGGCTGCGCGCCTAGGAAATCACGCGCTTTGTCGAGCAAGACTCCAACAGCTGCGCCGTCGATTCCTACGACGAACGAAGCTTCCTTGTCCTTGGCCTCGGCGCTCAGTTTGCGCACGGGCTGTGGGATCCCGAGCAGCGCCAAGAACGGCGCGTAGGCGCTGAGCGTTTGCGAAAGATTACGCACGTTGTCCGCGCCCTGCTTTGCCCCTGCCTCGTCGCCGTACACGAGCGTTCCAGCCAAGTTCACTCCGGGGTCTTGGAAGTTACCGATCAGCGCCATCGTCTCGAGCCCCTGCAAAAAGCGCAGGTTGCTGCGTGCCGCATCGGGGATCGGCTGCGCGCGCAGATCGAGACCGGCGGCAAATGGCGCCTTTTGCTCGAGCAACAATTTATCCATCCATGGCGCGGTTTGGCGACGAAGACGTCGCTCCTGAACACGCTCGAGCGCGCGCCGAATGCCGG
>DASYCL010000226.1:0-12590 GCA_036500245.1 Polyangiaceae bacterium
TTCGAGGCATTCTTCGATCGCGCCGTGTTCGTCGAACGTGAAGAAAGCGAGGGCTCCGCGCAGCACGATCCACGATTCGTCTTTCGGCGGCTCGAGGTGGCGATGTGGCGCGATGTAGCTGCCAGGCTGAACCGCGTTGAACATGCGGTGCAGTCCCGAGTCAGCACTGCGATGAAACGGCTGAATCATGCGCGCGCGCGGGCTCGAACGCGCCGCCGAAATCGTGCGCTCGAGGCTCTGTTCGGTGATCCAAACGACGCGCCCAGTGGGCGGCGGAAGGGCGTTGCTCATGCCTTTTCTCCGACTATAGCGCGAGCCTCTGCGCCCGGGTTTGCGGAGGCCAGTTCGGCACTTCTCTGTCGACGGAAGTGCGAACGCAAGCGCAGAAACGGCGTTTCCAAGTAACGATAGCTGAGCGCGGCGAGGCCGAGCGCGAGCGGAAAAGAGAGCAAGAACACCAAGCCCGACTCGCGTGCGTGGACGGGAAACGCGCGCCGCACGAGGCCAATCGCCGTCGAGTTCAAGAGGTAGAGGCCATAGCTCACGCGGCCGACGTAGCTCACTGCACGCGCTTCCCAGAGTCGCGAAAGCGAATTTTGCTCGCCGATCACGCTCGCTCCGACGAGCAACGTGAGCGCTAACTGAAACGCGAACAGCGGCGCGCTCGGCCACGCCAAGAGCGCGAATGCGGCGACGAGCGCGAGCGGGGCGCTCCAAGCACGGCTGAGCGCGCGCGCGAGCCAAGAGAATGCGTGTTGATCGTGAAGTAAGAGCGCGAGTATTGCGCCGAGCCCAATCGGCGCGGCAAAACTCGTCGCGATGCGTAGTGCGAGGCTTCCACTGGGCAAGAGCCAAGCGAAGGTTCCGCGTTCGGCGAGCGCATCGCAAACGAGGATTGCGGCCATCGACGTGAGGGCAGCGCGCGACGAAAGCGCGCGCACGAGCCAGGGCCAGAACGCGTAAAACTGTTCTTCGATGCAGAGCGACCAGGCGAACGAAAACAGGATCGCGTGCGTGACACCGAAGTCCGCGAACCAATTGGCGCTGAACGTCGCGTAGAACGGCAAGCTATGGAAGAAGTGCGCTCGGATTGGCGCGCTCGGCGGCAAGAACCAAGCGAAGAGCGCGTAGCCGAAGAGCAGCACGTAGAACAAGGGGAAGATGCGGAGCGCGCGGCGCGCGTAGAAATCGCCGAGCGCGATCGTGCCTGAGCGCGCCTTTTCGCGCAGCAGCAGCGTCGTGATCAGAAAGCCACTGATACAAAAAAATAAATCCACCCCGGCGGGGCCTTTGCCGAGTAGCCCGGGCAGCGGATAGGGCGTCGAGTGGTGCCAAATCACCGGCAAAATGCTCAAACAGCGCAAGCCGTCGAGCGACGAGAAGCGGCTTCGCGAAAGGTAGCGCGCGTGCGCCGCGCTTGCGCATTCGAGGCTCGTCGGCGTCACGCTCGGCGCGCTCCGTCACCAATCGAGCAAGAGACGGCGGACGCGCGTCCCGCTTTGTTGGGCATCAGCGACGTACAGCTCTCGACCGTGCAGTACGGGCGCGACGCTCGAGCCGGCTCCAGGCACCGAGCGGATGCGCACTGGGTTCGATGCTTTCTCGTTCTGGAAACTCACCGCGTAGAGGGAGTTGTGCGCGCCGTCGTCGGCGCTGATCACGGCGTGGCAGGTCGTCTCGCTACAATCGAGCCCGAGCGTCGACGGAGTTCCGGCCGGCAACGCCACGTTCTGCACGGCGCCAACGACGTGACCCGTGCCGTCGACGACCGCGAAGCAGACGTGCGCCGCTTGATCTTCTCCGCTTTCTGCTGCTGCTTCGAGCCAAGCAACGAGCGCGTTTTTGCCGTACGCGCGCGCTGAAGGTGAAAATGAGTGGGGCCTAGTTTTTTGCAGCGGGATTTCGGGCGCGACGCGCGCGGCGTCGTTCGAGCGCAGTGCGGCAGCGTAGATGTCGGCGGCACCGGGTGTTTCGGTGTCGCGCGCGTCGGCCCAGATCGCGAGCGGGCCGCCCGCGGTCGAGACCAGCGAAACGTCGGTTGCGGCACCGGGAGCTTGCGTGATGCGCTCTTCGGGCGCGATGCGATTGAGCGCGTGGTTCACTTTCGTTGCGTACACTTCGGGGTCGGAGTTGCGCTCGTCGACCCAGGCCACGAAGTAGTCGCTCCCACTCTGTAGCAGTGCGATGTCGCTGAGCTCGCCGTTCTTGTGCGTGAGCATGCGCTGCGCTTGCTTCTTCCCGACCTTGTCGACGAGCGTGAGGAACACTTGCGGCTGGCCGTTGTCGAGTCCGGCCCAGGCCGTGAGCGCATCCTTTTCGTGTGAGCTGCTGCTGAGCGCAATGCCGCCGAGCGAATGCGCGCGAAGCGACAGATTTTCGCTCGCGTCAAGCGCCGCGAATGGTTCGCTGCCGGCGAACGCTTGCAAATCGATGCGTGCGCGAAGTGGTTCGTAGCGCCCGTCCGCGGTTGGTTTCTTGAGTTTTACCCAGGGCGTCGTGGGGTCGAAATCGGTGATCCAGCCGAGCAACGTACCGGCGTTCGTCTCGGTCAGCGCGATTTGTGCGAGCGGTGCCGTCTCGGCCAGCGCTTCGTCGCCGACGATGCGCGGCGGCGGAGGCAACTCGACGCGCTCGGCCGGCGCGCGGTAGACATCAGAACGATGTTCGAGCCGCGTTAGGCTGACGCGCGATTCCGTGCCGCTCTCTGCGCTCAGCGTAAAACAGACCTCGCTCGGGCAAGTGAGATTCCAAGCCAAGCTTGCTGGATTGGTCTCGCCGAGCGGCCACACCGGCTCCGTAGCGCGCGGCGAAAGACTCGCGTCGAACTCCACGAACTCGGGCGCGACCAGCCCGCTCTTCGTGCACTCGACGCTGCGCTCGCATACGGGCGCGAGCGTGAGCACCGCGACGCCGTTCGGGCTGGCGGCGATCTCGGGCGTCGAGCCGTCCATCTTCCAATATTCGAACAAGCCGCGCGGGCTCGTCACGCGCCCGTTCGCGCGAAACTCGGCGACTTGAAATGTGCGGTGCACCGGTGTCTGCGCGTCGACGGCTTCCCACGCCAAGTAGCCGCGGCCGCTGCCGCTCGCCGGAGCTGCGATGCGCAACATCGCTTGTTCGCCGAGCGGCGGCGTCGCGGGCGCGGCGGCTGACACGATCTTTCCGCTCTGATCGAGCGCAGCGGAAAACACACGGCCTTCGCTGCCGCGATGATCGGACCAAGCGAGCACGAGCTCGTCGCGATTGTCGCCAATCGCGGCGAGATCCAAATCCAAATCGGCGCTGGCTTCGGCGTTGACTAGGATCGGCGTGCTCGCGACGCCGGCTTCGTTCACGAGCGAGACGTCGATGGGACCGTGCGCGCCGCTCGCTTTTCCGACGTGAGTCACGCCGAGCGCAAACCCCTTACCGAACGCGACGGCTTGCCACGCGCCCGCGTCGCGCGCGAGCAAACGCGCGCTTTCGGCGAGCTCGGCTTTGGCGTTGATTTCGGCAGTCCAGAGCTCCGCGTGGCCGCCGCTGCTTGCCGCCCAAAGGATCGCCGCGCCGCGTGAGTTCGGAATTGCTTCGACCCAAAGCACGCCATTTGCCGCATGTCCGACGTCGGTTGGGCCCGCGAGCTTCAGCCCGCGATCCGACAGCAGCGTGACTTCGACGACTTCGCCGTCACTGACTCGATGCGTGCTCAAAAGCGCGAAGCCTTCGCGCAGCGCGCGCACGCTGACCAAGCCGAGCTCGTTCGGTGCGTCACCAATGCGCGCAGCGTCGCCCGCGCTTGCACCCGCGGCCGTGAACGCATGCGTGTACCAGCCGCGCGCGGCGCTTTCAGCCGCAGCCCACACGGCCACGCCGCCATGCGCGCTCATCCCGAGGTAAGGGCCAAATGTGCCGGCGGGCACTTTCGCAATCGACGTCGCGTTGAGCCGCGGCGTGCCGGCGGGCACGCTCGGAGCTGGCTTTGGTTGCGCAGAGTGCGGCGGCGCGACGGGCTCGCTAGCGTGATTCGCGGCGCAGCCAAGCAATGACAGACCGAAGCCGAAGCAAGCCTTTTCAACGATGCGCACAGCGCGCGCACGGTATCAGACGGTCTCTACAGTGTCGCGCAACGCGCTCGGCAATGGACATTAGGATGAGCATTTTCGTCCTTCGTGATGCACGCGACGAATGCTACCGAATAGGAAATGAGAAGCAAAAAAGGCGTCCTCGCTGCGGTTCTCACCGTGATCGCGGCGGCGCTCGCCGCGGGGTGTTCGTCTTCAGGGGAGGCCGTGGGTTGGGCGCCGAGCGCAGGCAGCGGCGGTGCCGCCACGGGTGGCGCGGCTGGCTCGAACAGCGCCACCGGCGGCAGTGCAACGAGCGCCGGCAGTGGTGGAATGCCGCTGGCTGGGGGCACTGCTGGTGCGAGCGGCAACTCGACGGGCGGTAGCACTGGCGCCGCGGGTGCGGGCGGTTCGGGTCCCACCTCGCGCCCGAAGATTCGCACGGTCGGCTACCTGCCGAACTATCGCGGCGCGCTCAGCACTTGGGCGACCACGCTCGACTTCTCGCTCGTGAGCTACGTGAACGTGTGCTTCGGCACGATCGGAGCTGCCGGCGACATCTCGTACGTGGATGCGACTTTGCCGACCTTCGTCAGCGCGGCGCACGCGGCAGGCGCGAAGGTCTGCTTGGCGCTCGGCGGTGCTACGACGAACCAGGATCTTGGCCCGATCGCGAGTCAGATTTCGAGCGCGAATCGCGCCTCGTTCGTGCAAAAAATCACGAGCTACGCCACGAGCATGAATCTCGATTGCATCGACATCGACTTCGAGGGAAGCGGCGTCAACGCCGACTACGAAGGTTTCGTGACCGCGCTCAGCGCTTCGTTGAAGGCGCAAGGCAAGCAAACCACCGGGGCCGTGGCGAGCTGGTTCGGTGACCAGATCACGGCCAACGCGCTCAGCGCCTTCGATTTCGTCAATGTCATGGCCTACGATCTGCACAATCCGGGCGGCAGCGCGACGCCAGTGCAATCCTCGTCACTCGCGGACGCAAAGGTCGAGGTCGACTATTGGGTCAACCGCGGACTCAGTAAGGCCAAGACCGTGTTCGGCGTGCCGTTCTACGGCTACAGCTGGAAGCCGGGCGACGCCATGGGCACCGCAGTGATCTACTCCGATCTACTCAAGACCTACGGCGCGGCCGTCGCGAACGACGAGATCATGCAAAATGGTGTGACGGTGTTCTTGAACAGCAAAGCCACGATTCAAGCCAAGGCGCAGCTCGCCGAGCAATACGGCGGCATCATGAGCTGGGACCTCGGCCAAGACGCGACTGGCAATGATTCGCTCTTGCGCGCGATTCACGACGCGCTCTGAGCGTCGCGCAAAAAAAGATCGCGCGCGAAAAGACGCGCGCACCCGAGCCGCGTTTCGCGCGTAACGTGAATTCGTTCGAGCTCTCGGCAGACTCGGAGTCTCGCGCTGCCGTACACCCGAACTGCGGCTTTCACGGCTGCCTCAGTGTGGCAAATGGCGCGAGAAAATCCGGGTATTTCGCGCGAAAGCGCGGCGCATTCCGGTTGACGCGTGGAAGCCCAACTCGCGGGCACCGCTCTTGCTCTACGCGTCTGCGAGGGCAAAATGAACCAAGGAACTTCCGCATCGCAGCTCGGCTTTTCTTCAGCTCGTTCGTTGACTCGCGCCTTACTTGCGAGCGCGTCGATCGGGGCGCTCGCCTGCAGCAGCAGTGGCAACAGTAACAACGATAGTCAAGCCAACACGCCGCCCGATCTCGTCGCGGGCGATTGCCCCGGCGTGCGCTTGCCGCAAGATCAACATTTCGTGATGACCGGGCTATGCGTGCGTGCGGTCTCGAACAAGCAAGGCGAGCTGCGCCAGCTCACGTTCACGCCCGACGGCAGCGATTTGATCGGCGTGCACGTAGACGGCTCGATCATGCGCTACCGCGATCTCGATGGGGACGGCGTATTCGGCAAAATTACCGGCAACGGCACGCCCAAGCCGGGCGAAGTCACCGAGATTGCCAATACCGGCAACGCCAACGGCAACAACGTCACGTTCGACGCCGACGGCAGCTTTCTCTACGCCGGTTCGAAAGACGGCGTGAAGCGCTGGGCCTACTCCGCGAGCTCCGACGACCTCGGCGACGGTGAAGACGTCGTCACGGGGCAGCCCTCCGACGGCACGCACATCTTTCACACGGTGCACATCTTCGACGGCTTCTTGTACGTGCACGCGGGCTCGATGAGCAACGCCGCATTTCCGGCCTCGCCCGACTACGACACCAACCGAGCCGTGCTCAAGCGCTTCGACCTCTCGAAGTTCACGAGCGGCACGCCGTTCGCGTGGACTGACGGCGAGATCGTGATCCAAGGCATTCGCAACATGGTCGGCTACACGCGCGCGCCCGGCGGCACCATGTACGGCGTCGTCAACGGCCTCGACGACTTGATGTACGCGGGCAACGACGTCCATCTCGACAACCCGGGCGACGAGCTGATCGCCATCACGCCCGGTGAAATGCACGGCTATCCGTACTGCTTCGCCGCCGCGCGCATCCTGCAAGGCTCGGATGTCGTGACGCCCGGCACGATGCTCGCGTCCGCGATTCGCAACGCGCCCGACGTCGACGGTTCCGACTTCATGAACCCGCACGATGATAACTGGTGCGCCATGAACGCCGTCTCGCCGGTGACCGAAATCAGCGCGCATTCCGCGCCGCTCGACATCGCCTTCTCGGATGCGAGCGCGAGCGGATTGCCGGCGAGCTTACAAGGCGGCGCGTTCGTCGCGGTCCACGGTTCGTGGGACACCATGCCGTCGGTCGGTCACAAGGTGATCTTCATTCCGTTCGACGACAAGGGCAACGCGCCGCAACCGACGGCGGACGAGAACGGCGTCACGTATCCCTTCACCACCGTCTTCGGCGGCGGGAACGCCGGCGGCGACGCGGACGGCATTTGGGGTTGGTCCACCGTCGGCAATTGGGGCGAAAGTCCAGTGCGCCCAGTCAGCGTCGCGATCTCGCCGAAAGACGGCGCGCTCTACGTCTCGAGCGACGACGGCAACATCGGCAAGACCAAAGAACAGCGCCAAGGCATGATCTATCGCATCCAAGCCGGCACGGATTGAGTTTGGATTTTTGGTTTTGATGGTCACGTGCCACGTCGAAGGCCGTCAGAGCCTTCGGCGTCGCGTGACGTTAGGCCGACGAAATCGCGCACGAGCACTGCTCGGCGCGTCCGAACATTTGGCCGCTGCGCAAGTCGCGTCGAATCGATGTGCATTTTTCGTCTCACGCTTTGCCGACAGCGCTCATGGTGTAGAGCTCCGGGCGAGTGGACGCCGCACGTCGCGGCGCCGGAGGAGCGAAGCGATGAACACGATCTCGGGGCAGAGCGCGGGCCGGAGGCTGGCGCCAATTCTGGCTGGAATTGCCGCAATTGCGACACTGGGTTGTTCCGGCTTGGCCGCACCCGAAGCCGGCGAAGCATCCGTCGGCCAAACCGCAGAAGCCTTGACCGAGGATGGCATCGCGCAAGCGTACGCGCTGTTCAAGCAACAGTTCGTGACACAGCTCGCGTTCGACCAAAATTATCCCATCGCCTACGGTTATCATCCCGGCCTCAGTACTGAGAAGCTCGTGACCGCAGGCCAAACCGCGGTCGGCCGCGCGACGATCGTGTTCGCCGAAGGTCGCGTCAAAGCCACGCTCGACGACATTCCGGCAAACCAAAACTTCGATCTTTGGTTCGTCAAGAACGTGTCCGGCGCGGGCCGCACCGTCAGGCCGGAAACCGGCGATCAGTTCCTGAAAGTGGGTTCATTTACCGGCGTCGATCAGTTCGGCGGCAAATCACTCGATGTCGTGCTCGGCAACGGCCCGACGGGCGTCGATTTCGATCTCGATCTCGTGGTCGTCACGCGCGCGGGCCAATCGCCGATCAACTCACGGGTGCTCGTCGGTTCGCGCACGCTGCTCGAAAAACGCTTCTTTCGCGAGAGAAATGGGAAAACGCTCGATCCGGTCTCGGGCACGCTGTCGAATCAGGTGGAGACGAACGATCCGCTCGTGCAGCGTGGTGCGTTCTTGTTCGCGAACGAGACCTTCGGTGGCAACGGCCGCACCTGCACGACTTGCCATCGCCCGGAGCATAACCTCACGATTGATCCGGCATTCATCGCCAATCTGCCGGCGAGCGATCCGCTGTTCGTGGCCGAGAGCAACCCGGCACTCTCCGGGCTCGAAAATCCGCAGCTGCTCCGCTCGCGCGCGCTGATCACCGAAAATGCCGATGGCTTCGACGCCCCGCCCGTCCTGCGCAGTGTGCCGCACACGCTCGCGCTCTCAGCGACGCAAGGCATCGAAAACGCGACGCGAGATTTCCCGCAATCGCCGCCGGATCATCGCTTGGGTTGGGGTGGCGACGGCGCTCCGGGTCGGGGCACGCTGAACGAGTTCGCGTTCGGCGCCATCGTGCAGCACCTGACGAAAGATCTGCGCCGGCGCATCGGCGTGGATTTCCGCGTCCCGACCCAAGAGGAGCTCGACGCGATCGAAGCCTTCGAGCTGTTCAGCGGTCGTCAGAAACTGGTCGACGGCCGCGTGCTTGCGCTGCGCGACGCGGGCGCCGAACACGGTCGCACGCTGTTCATGAGCACGGGCAGCGGCGGCAAATGCGTGAACTGCCACCTCGATCTCGGCAGCATCGACAATCAAAACCCGCCGTTCGCGATCAATTTCATCGTCGCACAGGGCGCGCGCCTGCTCACGCCGGATTTGCCGACCGACGACGGCTTCCTCAAGCCGAACCCCGCGATTCCGGTGCTGCTCGGCGATGGCAGCTTCAACGTGCCGCCACTAATCGAAGCCGCGGACACGATGGGCGCCTTCCACAACAACGGCGCGCTCGATCTCGAAAGCGCGATCTCGTTCTACGCCAGCGACACGTTCCGAGGAACCCCGGTCGGCGCGTCCACGGACATTCACATGACGCCGGCGGACATCGCGAACATCGGCGGCTTCTTGCGCGTGATGAACGCAGCCGAGAACATCGCGCAGATTCGCAAACGCATTCAGTACGTGCACGACAATCGCTCGACAGGAAACACGAGCATCCTCAACATCGCGATCAACGACTCGCAGGACGCGCTGAACGACTTGTCGCAAAAGAGCCTGAATCCAGCCGCGCAGCACGATTTGGCGACCGTGAAGCAAACCTTGATCATCGCGAACGCCAATCCGGATGCGTCGAGGCCGGCATACTTGGACAGCGCGCTCGTCTACCTTGGGCTAGCCAAAACCGACCTATTCACCGCGAATCCAAACGACGAATTCTGAGCCGCTCCGGCGCGGCAGGTGCGCTCGGTCGAGCCTGCCGCGCTAACGCGGGCCCTGATTTCGGAATCGGCGCTCGGTGCGCCAGCGTGTCCAGAGTCCAATCAAACGCAAGCACGCGAGCGCGTGTGTCGGCGCGATCAGGAGCGTCAACAAGAACAGCGACTCGATCCAAAGTGCGCCGAACAGCACGGTGAGCGCGGCCCAGAGCACGAGCCGCGCTGCTGGCGAGCGCGCCGCGAATGCCCCCGCGCCGCTCGCGGCATGGCGCGCGAAACCCCCAATCCCAAGCGCGATCGATCCGGACCCGAGCGCGCAAATCGAGTCGAGCTCGAACCACGTGCTCGGCGCGCCGTGCATGCGCGGCGGCTCGTAAAAATGCGCCGCGCAAAGCGCACACGCCACCGCCAAGGCGAACGCAATACTCGACCCCAGCAAAGTGCGTCCGACGTCGCGATGACCGCGCATGATCGAATCGAGGCATACTCCGGTCGTTGGCCGAGGTCAGCTTCGCGCAATTGATCGAGCAACTAACGGCCCTGGGCGTGCGCAGTGGCGCGGTGCTGCTCGTGCACACCTCGTTTCGCGCGGTGCGTCCGGTCGAAGCTGGACCGCTCGGACTGATCGCGGCCTTGCGCGCGGCCATTGGCGAAGCCGGCACGCTCGTCATGCCCACGATGACCGACGGCAAGAGCGTCTTCGATCCTGCGCGCACCCCGACTTGCGACATGGGCGTCACGGCCGAACTTTTTTGGCGGCAGCCGGGTGTGCTCCGCAGCACGCATCCGGGCGGCTCTTTTGCGGCGGCGGGTCCTGAAGCGGAATTCATTTGCCGGCCCCAGCCGCTGTCACCGCCGCATGGTTCGGATAGCCCGGTCGGTCGCGTGCACGACCTCGGCGGCCAAGTGCTCTTGCTCGGCGTCACGCACAGCGAAAACACCACGCTGCACCTGGCCGAGGCGATCGCTCAGGTACCGTACTCGGTTTCGCATCCCACCATCGTCGAAGTCGACGGCGAGGCGCGCAGCATTCCGATCGCCGAGACCGATCACTGTTGCACCGGGTTTCGCCAGCTCGACGAGTGGCTCCGAGCGCGTGGCTTGCAACGCCAAGGACGCGTCGGCCACGCGGCGGCGTGGCTGTGTGAGGCGCGCGACGTCGTCAGCGTCGCGCTCGGCGAATTGACGCGCGATCCGCTGGTATTTCTGTGCCCACGAGCAGCGCTTTGTGAAGAGTGCGACTTGGCGCGGGCCAGCATTCGAAGCTGACGGTCCTCTCGGATCAGCTTTCGCGCACGCGCCGTCAGTTCGAGTGCTCAGCAACCAGCCGGTAGCTGGCGCGTTCGCCGGGTTGGATCGTCCTTCATCCGTCAGTGGCTGGCGGCCGGAAACTGGTGCCCTACGGCTGCCGATGTGATCGCCATGAGCGACCCCATCAAACCTCCGCTGATGCGCAAGCGTCGAAAACGCCGCAAGCGGCGGCGCGCAAAGCCGCGCTTGCATCTGGAAGGGCTCAGCGCCGCCGAACTCGGCGCCAAGGTGGGAGTGAGCGCGCGCACCGTGCGTTACTACACGGCCGAGCGAGTGTTGCCCCCGGCCGTCTTTCGCGGCGCTGCCACTCGCTATTTGCGAGAGCACCTGGTTCACCTCGCGGCGATTCGCGTGTTGCAGCGCGAACAGCGGCTGTCGCTGCACGCAATCCGCAACCGGCTCGAGTCACGGCCCGCAGAAGAGCTGGAGCGACTCGCCGCGACGCTATTGCCGGAGCTCGCTTCACCCGCTGTGTCGCCCGCAGCAATCCCCATCGCGCCCATCGTGAACGACGTTTGGTATCGCCTGACGATCGTGCCCGGTCTCGAAATCCATTGCCATGGAGGCACGAGCTCCGAAGTGCAAGCGCTCGCGCGAGCGGTCGTCGAGCGGATTCGCAGCGGCTTTGCCTAGCCGCGAACTGGACCGACAGCGCTGCCTCGTCACTAAAAGCCAACCAACGTCGGCTTTTCTCACCGTAGCGCGCCCTAGTAGAAGAGTTTAGAACCGCGATCGGGTTTGAGCGTTAGCGATGCTCTTCAGCTCGGAATGTTGCGCTTCTGAGTGTCTATCGAGCTTTGCCGAGTCAAGCTCCTCAGGTAAAGTTTGAGCCATGGACAGCGGCGCCAAGGAAAGAGCAGCCAAGCGTCGCGCGAATGCCGGCGACTGGCCGCTCCGCGCCTACGCGATTGATGCGGAGCCCCTGCGCGATCCCTTCGATCGGTCCACGGTCGACCAGCGAATTGCTGCGATGTGGTCGCTCACTCGGGAAGCTTGGTCAGTCGCAGGCAAGGAGCTTCCGACTTACGTCCGTGCAGCAGCGCCCGGCAGCATACTTCGGCGACAGCCGTGACTGAAACGGACGTCAACGAAGATTTCGTCGACATGGTCTCGAGCTTCATCGACGAAGGCGTCGCATTCGTAGTGGTTGGAGCGTATGCACTCGCGGCTCACGGTTTTCCTAGAACCACGGGCGATATTGATCTTTTCGTCGAGCCGACGACGGTCAACTCGAAGCGCGTCTTTCGTGCGTTGCTCGCGTTCGGTGCGCCGGTGATGGCACACGGCGTTTCCGAGGAAGACTTCGCAAAGCCGGGCAACGTCTATCAACTCGGACTTCCACCACGACGAATCGACGTGTTGACGTCGATCTCCGGTGTCTCGTTTGCCGAAGCTGCCGAGGAAGCCATTGAAGGAAAACTCGGACCGGTCACCGTTCGCTTCATTGGCCGTTCAGCCATGCGGCGAAACAAGCTCGCTGCCGCGCGGCCGAAGGACATTCTCGACGCTGAACTGCTCGCGGAACCAGCAACCGAAACGGACAACTGACGCGAGCAATTAGTCTGAGCACTGCTTCCACACTCGAGCAAAAAACGCCAACGGACGTTCGGCTCTTGCGACCTTTGCGCGCCCCGTAGGATTCGAACCTACGACCCTCGGATTCGAAGTCCGGCGGTCGACGCGCGTTTCGGAGCCGCGGGAGGCTGTAGCGTGAGCGTGGACACACGCGCGGACACAGCGAGTAGTAGGCCAAATACGCTTGAGCATCGTTCCTGCGCGGATGCGAGGGTAACTGCGGGGCCACCGTTCACGGGCGCTTTCACCACCATCGCTCCGTCTACCCAGTACAGCTGTTCGCGTCGACGGCGATCCCATGAAGATTGCTTCCGGACGCGACAACAGTGGCCGTGCCACCGCCGACGGGGAGGCTGGCTGGCACGG